>NZ_JAZGVT010000069.1:0-148574 GCF_036440755.1 Methylobacter sp. Wu8
ATGAAGACTTAAACCTTTCATGCCGCTTCATGTCCTTCATGGTTAAAAAATGAAAAATACAACTTGCTCAAGTTATTTTATGCACGTTCCTTAATCCGCGTCATCCGTGTTCTATTTTGTAGTTACGTTGAACAAACTTTGTGGCCAGATAACTTGGATCGCCCATGAGAAATTTGATTAAAGTCATTGCAGTCATCTGGTTGTTTTCCAACAACTGTTTTGCAGAAAGCACCCTGTTGGCAACGATCAGTTTGGATGAGGCGACCAAACAAATAATCGAGGGCACCTACAACAAGGTGTTGGGCGCGCAAACAGAAATAATCGACGGCAAGGAAGTCCATATCATTAAAGTCCTGACGCCTGACGGACGCATCCAATATTACAAGATCGATGCGGAAACCGGGCAATTAGTCAGTTAACCTCGGCAGACGAAAAAACATGCGTATCCTAGTTGTTGAAGATGAAGTCAAACTCTGCGAACAGATCCAGCAGTTCTTCGCCGATAAAGGTTTTGCCGTCGATACCGCGAATACCGGCAGCGACGGCTATTACATGGGTAAGGAATATCCGATCGATGCGGCCGTTATCGACATCGGCCTGCCCGACTTTTCCGGCATCGAACTGATCAAACGCTTGCGTAAAGACAAGGTGACGGTACCCATCCTGATTTTGACCGCCCGTAGCCGTTGGCAGGAAAAAGTGGAAGGTCTGGAGGCGGGGGCCGACGATTATCTGGTCAAGCCTTTCCATTATGAAGAGCTGCAGGCGCGGATTAACGCGTTGATCAGGCGGTCGGTCGGGCAGGCGCATCCGATCTTAACGCATGACAATATCGAACTGGATACGGTGGCCCAGGAAGTCACCGTATCCGGCGTTAAACAGGAATTAACCGCTTACGAATACAAGGTGCTGGAGTACCTGATGTTCCGCAAGGGCGAAGTCGTTTCAAAATCCGTTCTGACCGCGCATATATATGATGAAGACTTTGACCGTGACAGCAATGTCCTCGAGGTTTTTATCGGCCGATTGCGGAAAAAACTCGATCCCGACGGTACGCGCAAACCCATTGAAACCTTGCGTGGGCGGGGTTACCTGATTTCCGCCAAGCAGGGTTAATTCGACTCCCAAATTTCAATGCAAATTAAATCACTAAGCTTACGCTTGCTGGTTTCGGCAGGCCTTGTGCTTGCCGCTTTCTTCGCGCTGGCTTCGGTGGTGCTTGAACAGGGCTTTCGCGAAAGCGCCGAACAGGCGCTGATGGAAAAATTGCAGGTTCATGTCTATTCGCTGCTGTCGGCTGCGGAACTTAAAAACAACGGCGACTTATACATGCCGATGAGCTTGCCGGAGCCCAGGTTTGCAACGCCGGGTTCCGGCCTTTACGGCTTTATACAGCTGGCCAAAAAGAATCCGGTATGGCGCTCGCCATCGGCCATTGGGCTCAATGTGACGCCGCCGCCGGAATTAAGCCCAGGCACCATGCAGTTTTTATTGACCGAGCAGGGGCGTTACGCGCTGCATTATGATGTCATCTGGAAAAATGTAGTGGGTATCGAGCGCGAATACATCTTTACCGTGACTGAAGACGCCCAGTTTGTCGTCAATCAGGTGGAGCGGTTCAGGAAAACCTTAAGAATCTGGCTGCTGGCTTTAGGCCTGGTTTTGATATTTATTCAACTGGTCTTATTGCGCTGGGGCTTAAAGCCGTTGCGGATTATCGTAAAAGACCTGGAGGCGATAGAAAAGGGGCGCAAAACCCATCTGGACGGGGACTATGCAACGGAACTGGAAGGCCTTGCCGGCAATCTTAACGCCTTCATCAACAGCGAGCGTGCGCATCTGGAACGATACCGCAACGCCCTGGCGGATTTGGCGCACAGCCTGAAAACGCCGCTGTCGATATTGCGCGGCTGCACCGAGTCTTTCAACGACAACAAGGAGTCGGTAAGAGAACAGATCTTGCGCATGGACGAAATTGTCGAGTACCAATTACAGCGGGCGGCGGCCAAAGGCGAGCATAAAACCGCAGGATCCGTCGATTTATCGGGGATTATTAAAAAGATAAGCGCGTCGCTGGCTAAAGTTTATATCGATAAAAACATAAAGTTCGATATAACAGTGCCGGAACAAGTCCCGGTTTATTATGAAGAAGGCGACCTGTATGAAATCGCCGGAAACCTGATGGATAATGCCAGCAAGTGGTGCCGGAGCACTGCCAAAGTCAGCATTTCCGTGAATCAGCGCAGAGGCAGGCGGGATTTTGCGGTGTTGTTGGAGGTTGAAGACGACGGGCCGGGAATCCCGGTCGAAAAATTGGCCGAGATTTTAAAAAGAGGCGTCCGCGCCGACGAAAACATCCACGGACACGGTATCGGCATGGCCGTCGTTTATGAATTGGTCGGGCTGCTGGGCGGGGCGCTGGAAGGCAAAAAAAGCGAAGCGCTGGGCGGTATGAAGTGGAGTGTTTATTTACCGTGAGGACTTGGTTCTGCTGAGCGCAAAGCCAAGCTTACGACGCCTGCTTCAACATGCCCATGCCGTTAGGCTTTTTGACCACTTGCAGCTGGGCTTTAAAGCGTTTTTGGACGCCTTCGACATGGGAAATAACGCCGACGGTTTTGCCGTGGGTATGCAAGCCTTCCAAGGTGCTGATGACCGTGTAAAGCGTGTCCGCATCCAGGTTGCCGAAGCCTTCATCGAGGAATAACGAATCCACGGATTTGCCGTTATTGGCCAATTCCGAAAGCCCCAGCGCCAGCGCCAAGCTCACGACAAAACTTTCGCCGCCGGATAAGGTCTTGGGCAGCCGGTGTACATTGCCCTGGTAAGTGTCTTCAACCTCCAACGCCAGACCCTGCTCACTGGGCGTTTGCCGCAGATAATAACGGCCGCTGATTTTTTCCAGCACCGCATTGGTTTGGGACAGTAACCGGTCGGCCACCCGTTTTTGCACCCGGCGACGGAAAGCCATGCCGCTTTCTTCGGCTATCTGAGCCGCTTCGGCGTTGCATAGCCGGGTAATTTCCTGTTGATCCTGTAACTGGGCCAGGATGGCGTCGGCCTTTTGTTGGTATTGTTTTTGCTCTTTCAGCAGCTGTTCCAGGCGCTGTACTTCGAGCTCGGTTATCGCCAATTTCTCGGTAACGCTCTTTAGTTGGATATCCAGTTGTTCAGAGCTTATGCCGGTTACAATGGACGTATTTTCAGCTTCCAACTCAAGCAGGCTCTGTTCCAGTGCTATCGTTTTGGCGTCGATTTCCTGTTCCAGCTCGGCCAGATGCCGTTCCAGTTCCGGTTGGTGCTGCAACAGCTCCAGCGTTTCAGTCAGCTGATGCAGGTCGGCAAATTGCGTTCCCAGTAACTTGCCTTGCAACGCCTGTTTCAGTACGGCGAGCTCGGCTTCCAGCTCGGCAATCAGCTGTTCCTTGCCGACAATCAGTTTTTGCTTTTCAATCAAGGCTAAATGCAGGCCGACGATTTCTTCGGCTTGTAATTGACGGTTGAAGCGCTCAAGCTTTTCGTTGCATGCGGCTATTTCAACGCGGCAATGATCGGCTTTTGCCTTCAATCCTTCCAGTTCCTCGGCTAAGTTTTTTTGACGGAAAGCATAACTTTGATACTCCTGCCGGCGCGCATTCAGCCGGTCAAACAATGCATCTTCCTTGCCTTTGGAGGGCATTTTTTCGCCCAATAAGGTTAATTGCGCAAGCACCTTGTCGGCCAGTTGTTGTTCTTCCTGTTGGCCGGCGGCCAATGCGGCTTCGTAATTGATTTCGTCCTGGGGACGTTCCCGCCATTCGGCGTCCAGTTGCCGGGTATTGAGCTGCAAGCGTTCAATCGTGGCTTCGCCCTTTTCGATCAGGGCTTTTAGTTGATCGATGCCGACCTGTTTTTTCCGATAGCCGGCGACTACGCCGGTAATGGTCTTTAATTCGCTTACTTGTTCTGTGAGCAGGCGTCTGTGCAAGCGCAATTTGCTGATGCTGAGGTCTTCGCTTGCCGTGTATAGCCGGTTGCTCAAGGTTTGCCATTGGGAACGGATCTTAAGCAGCTGCGTCTGGTTGGCCTGATTTTTCTCCGCCAGTTTTTGCGCGGTTTTAATCTGCTGAGCCAGTTTACCGCCGGCCACTCTTAAGGCTTTTAGTTTCACCTTTTGATCCGCCAAGGCCTGTTGGGAATTGGCCTCTCTCGGCGGATGTTTTGCGTAGGGATGTTCCAGCGCGCCGCATAGAAAGCAGGGCTCGCCATCGTCAAGATACTGCCGGTCTGAAGCCATTTTTTTCAGCAAGGTTTCGCGGAAAACCGCTGTTTCCAGCGTGAGCCTGATATTGTCTTCCCGGCTGATTTCCCGTTTTAATTCGTCAAGTTTGGCTTCCAGTTCTTCAATGTCATGATTCGGTTGCTCTTTACGGCCAAAGATGCCGAAAAAACTAAAACCGCTTTGGCTTAGCTTTTGGTTCGCCCTGGCCAGATTGTAGAGTTCCCGAAAATCCTTGACCCGCTCCCGCTGTTCCTGCAAAAGTTCTTCAAGTTCGGCCAGATTTCTTCCCCGGGCCAACTCGTTCAGTTCCTTTTCCGCCAGGGGTAACTTGCGCGTTAATTCGGCGATCCTTTTGTTTTCCTGGGCAATGGCGGATTGGCTGTTTTTCAGCGATGACGTGGTGTTTTTCGACCACTTGGCGAATGCTTTTTGCTTTTCTTTTAACTCGGCCAGTTCGGCGCGGAGATTTTTTAGCCGTGCTGTTTCGGGAAAGCTTGTCAGCAGCGATTCGTCCGCAGCATGTTCTTCCAGCCATTTTGACACGTTAGCAAGAACGGAGGTTCTGTCGTCAATCTGTAGATTTAAAGATTGCCACAAGTCGGATTCCGACTGCTGCTGCGCAGTCAGCAGACTTATCTGGGTTCTGAGGTTGGTTAGCGTTTGCCCCTGCTCCGTAACCGATTTAGCGGACAAACCGGCCGGTGCGGTTGTGTCTTTGCCGAGGTAATCTTGTATCTGCTTAAGTTCGCTTTGAAGGGCGGCTAGTGCTGTTTTATCCTGATGAATTTCATGATGCTTTTCCTTGATCGCCAGCACGTCGTCCGAAAAAAGCAGCGCATCCTGCGCCGACGCCAGCCTGTCCAGTTTTTGCTGTTCGGTCGCCGCCAGCGCTTTGGTTTGTTCCAGATTTTTTTCCTGGCCGGCAATCCGGCCTTGCAAGTCCAGCGCATTTTGCAGCGAGGCTTGCTGTTGTTTCAGGCTGCTTTGTTGTTCCCGCAGCTCGGCCCTCTGGTCAATAAAGTCGATCAAGTCATGTTCGCCGGCTTCCAGTGTTTCCGGTTCCATGATCGGTATGATCGATAAATCCTGTTTTAAATTATCCAGGCGTTGTTGCGCATCGGCGGCCTTGGCAATGACTTCATTTTTATAGTCGGAATAAATGTCGGTGCTGATGATTTTTTCCAGAATATCCATGCGCTCGGTGTCCAGCGCATTGAGAAACGCGGCAAAATCGCCCTGCGCCAACATGATCGAGCGGGTGAAGTTGCGGAAGTTCATCCCGGTAATTTCGGTAATCCGTGCGCATACCTGCTGGACTGTGGAGGCCAACACTTCGTTGTCGCTTAAACGGGTTAATTTCATGTCAGGCGGCGCCAGCTCGCCGTCAGGATTTGCATCGGCCCGTTGCACATGCCAGCTGGACCGGTATTTCACCTTATCCAAAGTAAATTCAACTTCGGCGTAGCACTCAGCCGTGTGTTGGGTCATCACATGTTTGGCCGGTCGGTCAAAGCGGAAAGTTTCGCCATACAAGCCCAGCGTGATGGCGTCCAAAATACTGGACTTTCCCGATCCGTTAGGGCCGGTAATCGCAAAAACCCCGGTATCCGAAAAAGGCGACTGTTCAAAATCGATCCGGCTCTCGCCTTCCAATGAGTTGATATTTTTAAAATGAATATTAAGTATTTTCATTGGCTGACGGCTTTGCTTTGCAGCGGCTTGGCGATTAAATAATTCATTATAACGCTGTCGGGCGATTTTTTCTCAACCTATGCGCCGTGGTGTAATAAATGGAAAATATAATCGCCGGTACAGGCATAAGCTGCATTTTTTTGCGGAAAGGGAGAAAAACGAAGCGCTGAGTTATCGGGATGATGCCATAGGACAAACAGAGCGGCCTGCTCCCATGATTATTCTGGGTAAAATAAAACATCTGCTAAAATGAAACGAGGAGGAGGAAACTTAAATGCTGAAAAATATTTTGCGCTGGCTGCTGACCTTGATTTACAAGGTCGAAATAAGAGGATTGGACAATTACCACAAGGCCGGGAAACGAGTCCTGATTATATCCAATCACACGTCCTTTCTTGATCCCTTACTGTTGGGTGTGTTTTTACCCGATGACATCACATTTGCGATCAACACCCATATTTCCCAAAGCTGGTGGTTAAAGCCTTTTTTGGGCTTGTCCCGCGTATTTCCGATGGATCCGACCCATCCCATATCATTGAAGGATTTGATTCATCATTTGCAGACTGACACCCGCACCGTTATTTTCCCAGAGGGCCGCATTACGGTAACCGGATCGTTGATGAAGATTTACGACGGTACCGGCATGGTCGCCGATAAATCTGGAGCGGCCATATTACCTGTACGCATCGAGGGCGCCGAATATACGCATTTTTCCAAGTTGCGCAATATCGTCCGCATGCGTTTATTCCCCAAAATCACGATCCAGATTTTGCCCCATACCTTCGTTTCGCCTCCCCCGGAGTTAAGAGGCAAAAGCCGCCGTAAATACAGCGGACATATTTTGACCGACATCATGACCGAAATGATGTTTGCGACCAGTCATTACCGGCAAACCATTTTCGCCAGCCTGCTTGAAGCGCGCAAAATACACGGCGGCAAACATACGGTCGCCAACGATCTGGAGCGTATGCCGCTAAGCTATGACAATTTGATTACCCGCAGCATTGCGATAGGCAACGCCTTAAAGCAGGTGACCGCCGAAGGGGAAAAAGTCGGGGTGTTTTTGCCCAACTCGACCAAAACCCTGTCAGTCATTCTGGGCCTGCAACTTTACGGCCGGGTGCCTGCGATGTTGAACTATTCAACCGGTTCGGCCGGCATGGTTTCCGCTTGCAACACTGCGCAAGTCAAAGCCGTTTTGACGTCCCGGCGCTTTATAGAAATGGGTAAGTTAACCGAGGAAGCCGAACACTTAGGCGAACAGGTCAAGCTGGTTTACCTGGAAGACTTGGCCGCGCGCCTGTCTGTATGGGACAAATTCCAGGCGCTGGCGCAATGCAAAACCGCCAATCTCTGGTACAAGCACACCCAATACAATCCTGACAGTCCAGCCGTGGTTTTATTTACCTCCGGTTCTGAAGGCGCGCCGAAAGGCGTGGTGCTGTCCCACTCAAACATCCTGTCCAACCTTAAACAGCTGGAAGCCCGTATCAATTTTAATGCGCAAGACGTGGTGCTGAACTTTCTGCCGATATTTCATTCTTTCGGCTTTACCGTCGGCACCATGCTGCCGGTACTGCACGGTATGACCACTTTCTTTTATCCGACGCCGCTGCATTACGCGGTCATTCCTGAGATTGCATACGAAACCAACGCCACGATCATGTTCGGCACCAACACCTTTTTGGCCGGCTATGCCAAAAAAGCCCACGCCTACGATTTTTTCAATATGCGTTATGTGGTTGCCGGCGCTGAAAAGTTGCAGGAAACGACCCGGCAGCTGTGGGCCGATAAATTCGGCATACGCATCCTGGAAGGTTACGGCGCGACTGAAACGACGCCGATTGCCTCCGTCAATACGCCGATGGATTATAAAGCCGGTACCGTGGGCCGGTTGATGCCGTTCATGGGCTACAAGCTGGAACCTGTCGATGGCATTGAGGATGCGGGCAGGCTTCATCTCAGCGGACCCAATATCATGCTGGGTTATCTGTTGCCTGATAATCCGGGGAAATTGGTCCCAGCCAAGTCGATTTATGGCGAAGGCTGGTATGACACCGGCGACATTGTGCATGTCGATAATGAAGGCTTTGTCAGTATACGCGGCCGAAGCAAGCGTTTTGCCAAAGTCAGCGGGGAAATGGTTTCATTAACCGCGGTAGAACAACTGGCGTCTAATGCCTGGCCGGATGGGCATCACGCGGCCATCAGCCTGCCGGATGCAAAAAAAGGCGAACAAATTATTTTGTTGACCACCCAGAAACAGGCGACTGTTAACGATTTGGCGGCGGCATCCAAAGGCGTGGCTTCTATCGGCCTGCCCAAGAAGATTTTGATCGTCGATTCGATTCCGGTGATGGCGACAGGTAAAACCAATTACCTGGCGGCTACGGAGCTGGCGGCCGGTAAAGTCTCTTAAGTATTTTATACAAGGAGCTTGTGAGTGATTCATCCAGAGAAAAAAATTGCAGTTCTCATTGATGCAGAGAACACTCAGCAAAGCGCTCTGGTAGCAATTATCACTGAGCTATCAAAATACGGTTACCTTATTGTTAAAAGAGCTTATGGTGATTGGAGTAGCTCAATGCTAAAAAGTTGGAAAACGCCGATGAACGAGTTGGCAATTCAACCCATCCAGCAATTCGCTTACACCTCAGGAAAGAATTCTTCTGACGCAGCAATGATTATTGATGCTATGGACTTGCTGTATTCAGAAAGATTCAACGCGTTTGCATTAATTTCTAGTGACAGTGACTTTACAAAGCTCGCTACACGACTGAAAGAATCGCATATTCATGTATATGGCGTTGGAGAACGAAAAACTCCAATTGCCTTTCGGAATGCTTGTGACGATTTTATTTATATAGATGTCTTGAAGACATTAGATATGGATACTGAGAAAACTGATTCTCTAAAAACAGAAGAACTGAAACAAACAACAGAAAAACAAAATCAGCTCTCTCGGCAACAGCTTTGTCAAAATACTACACTGATGAATATGTTGCGTAATGCCGCTAATGAATGTAGTAATGAAGAAGGGTGGGCCGAACTGGGGGTTTGCGGCTCATTAATCAAAAGACAGCACCCTGATTTTGATTCCAGAAATTTTGGTTATGCCAAATTATCAACCCTTATAGAAACAACAACTTTGTTCGAAATGAAGAAAATTGCTATGAAAGGAACCAATGCTTTCAAACTTTTCTACAGAGATAAAAAAAAGAAATAAAAATTGAACGTTAAATTTCTGTCCACCTTAATGTCATTACCATGAACAAACAAATCTATCCTTTACTGATCGCCCAGTTTTTATCCGCATTTGCCGACAACGCCATATTGTTCACGGTGATTGCGATGGTGATGCAGTCAACGCAGCTGCCCGGCTGGTATGTTCCGGCCTTGCAAAGCGTGTTTCTGGTCGCCTTTGTAGTACTTGCGCCGTGGGTGGGCGGCTTCGCCGACAACCATCCCAAATCCAGGGTGCTGATTATCGCCAATCTGATTAAAGCGTCGGGAGCCGGATTATTGCTGTGCAACGTGGAACCGCTGATTGCTTATTGCATAGTCGGTGTCGGCGCGGCCGTTTACAGTCCGGCTAAATACGGCATCCTGCCTGAGTTGGCCGGGCATGAATTTCTGGTTAAAGCGAACAGCTGGATCGAGGGCTCCACTATTTTGGCCATTTTAATGGGCATGATAGTAGGTGCTAAGGTGGCGGATTATTCGATAGTCTGGGCGTTGACAGGAACTATTGTTATGTTTACGGCTTCGGCTTTGATCACCTTGTCCTTGCCTGTCCGAATACTTAAGCATGAGACTATCCCAGGTTCCAGAATCATGGCTTTCTGGAAGGAAATAGGAGCGTTTTTTATTACACCGCGTTCGCGTTTCGCTATTTTGGGCGGCTCCTTGTTCTGGGCCGCTGCGGCAACCTTAAGAGTGATTATTGTGGTTTGGGCGCCGCTGGTTTTATTGTCCAAAAATGCGACCGAAATTGCGGAACTGACCTTGTTTCTCGCTGTCGGAATTATCGCCGGATCGGCCTTGGTGCCCCGGATGATTCCGTTGGAACATTTGCGTCGCGCGAGAATCCCGGCGTATTTAATGGCGGCGTTCATCATTGTGCTGAGCCTGATGGACAGTATCTGGCCGGCTCGTTTTACCCTGTTTTTCATCGGCATGATGGGCGGCATGTTTATCGTCCCCGTCAACGCCGCGTTGCAGGAAATAGGTCAGCAAAGCATCGGTAGCGGCAGTGCGGTGGCTCTGCAAGGTTTTTTTCAAAATCTTGCCATGCTGTTGGCGGTCGGCGGCTATACTTTTGCCGCGGCGCATCATATAGCTCCTGTCGCGGCAATGTTTGTGCTGGGGGCGTTGGTCTTTGGCGCCACTTTTCTGGTATCGTTGCATCTGCCTGATAATCAACAAAAATAAGAAACGGTTAACAATAATATGTACGCTTTGGATTACAATAATAGAGGGCCGATTAAATGAATCTGTTTGAACTAGGAAAAATCACCATGACTCCGTCGGCCATTTCGATTATTGCCGGTTTTAAGGTGCCTATTGGCGACTTATTGGACAGACATCAAAGAGGCGATTACGGGGAAGTATCGGAGACGGATTGGCGTGAAAATACGCTTGCATTACTGCCTGAGTCGGTGGAAAGGGTCATGTCGGTTTATTACGTAGGTACTGAAAAACTGTGGATCATCACGGATCCGGACAGGCAGTTGACAACGTTATTGACAGAGGAAGATTTCTAACGATTCGTTTTTGCTTCGTTACTGCACACCTCGATCCACCCAGACGCTCCACGCAGTGCGCGGGAACGGGAAAAACGGAGTATAAGACTGAATGTTTTCATGGTTTAACGATTTACTGGCCGGCACCGGTAGTTTTATGCCTCACGGCGCCTGCTATCTATGGCTGCCGTCAATTTTGTGGTTGCATATTGTCAGCGACAGCATTATTGCGCTCGCCTACTATTCCATTCCGTTTGCATTATTCTATTTCGTCAAAAAACGCACCGACTTGGCTTACCGCTGGGTGTTTGTGCTGTTTGCGATTTTTATTTGCTTGTGCGGCACCACGCACTTAATCAGCATCTGGACAATTTGGCATCCCGATTATTGGCTGGACGGCCTGATAAAATTCGCCACGGCGCTGGTTTCGCTGGTCACGGCGGTGCTGATTTGGCCGTTAATCCCAAAACTGTTATTGCTGCCTAGCCCCAAAGAGCTGCAAACAAGCGAAACCTATCTGCGCGCTATCTTCGATGCCACCCCTGATGCGATGCTGATCAGCAATGAACAAGGCATTATCACCATGGCCAACCAGCAGGCCGAGCGCTTGCTGGGCTACCCGATTAACCAGTTGCTCGGCTTATCGATTGAAGTGTTGGTGCCGGAACGCTACCGCGAGAATCATCCGGCATTGCGGGCGCAGTTCGCCGCCTCGGCAGTCACCCGGCCGATGGGCGTGGGGCGTGCGGTCAAGGCGCTGCTAAAAGACCGCAGTGAATTGGATGTGGAAATCAGTCTAAGCCCGATTCATACACAACAAGGCTTGTTTTTCGCCAGCGCCTTGCGGGACATCACCGAACGGAAACAAGCCGAGGCTACGCTGCGGGCAAGCGAGGAACGTTTTCGCCGGATGGCCGACAGCTCCCCGATTATGATCTGGATTACCGATGCCTTGGGAGAGCCCACTTTTGTCAACCAATCCTGGCTTGATTTCACCGGCCTGGATTCGGCGCAGACTATGACTTATGAGGGTTGGGCGAGCACCATTCATCCCGATGACAGAGCAACCGCTTTCGTGGCGTATTACCGAGATACCCAACTCCGCGAAACCATTACCACCGAATACCGTCTACGCAATGCGGCCGGCGATTGGCGCTGGATTTTGGATAAGGGTACGCCGCTTTATGATGAAAACGGCGTATTTGCCGGCTATATCGGTTCGGCAATCGATATTACCGAACACAAACAGGTGCAGCAAATATTGCAGGACAAAGAGCGGATGTTGTCCGAATCGCAACGTATCGCCCATGTCGGCAGTTGGTCGGTGGAGCTGGCGACCGGCCGCATTAGCTGGTCGGAAGAAATGTATCGGATTTACGGCGTTAAGCCGGAGACATTCCCGCTTTCCCAGGAAGCGATTTTCGACTTGATCCATCCCGGTGACCGCACCGCGATGAAAAGATGGCTCGGTGAATGCCGGTCCGGGAAGAAATCCCGGGAGCTGGATTTCCGCATCATGCTGCCGGATGGGGCCGTTCGGTTGGTCCGCGGCAGCGGCGGATTGCAATACGATGAAATGCAACAGCCGCTACGCATGGTGGGCAGTGCGCAAGACATCACCGAGCGCAATCGGATAGAGCTTGACCAGCGTATCGCCGCCACTGCCTTTCAATCCCAGGAAGCAATGGTCATCACCGATACGGCCAGCGTCATCCTACGAATCAACAAAGCCTTCACCGAATCTACCGGCTATACGGAAGAGGAGGCCGTGGGCCGGAAAATAAGCCTGCTCAAATCGGGGCGGCATGATATGGCTTTTTATGCGGCGATGTGGAAAAGTCTTTTAAGCGTCGGCTCTTGGCAAGGAGAAATTTGGGACCGGCGCAAGAATGGCGAGATTTATCCCAAATGGTTGTCCATTACTGCGGTAAAAGGCAACGACGGCGAGATTACGCATTATGTCGGCACCCATACCGACATTACCGAGCGTAAGGCGGCCGAAGAGCAAATCAAATTGCTGGCTTTCTATGATCCGCTGACCCACCTGCCCAATCGCCGGTTGCTGCAAGAGCGCTTGAAACACGGCATTAATATGGAGCGGCGTGAAGGCAAGCAGTTGGCGCTGTTGATGTTGGATCTGGACCGCTTCAAAGCGATTAACGACAGCCTGGGGCATTTGGCGGGCGACGAATTGTTGCAACAGGTTGCGACAAGAATTACGGCCCGGTTGCGTGATGTCGATATGGTGGCCCGTTTGGGCGGCGATGAGTTTATCGTGTTGCTGGAAGACATTGCGCAGCCGGAAGACGCTGCGCGGGTGGCTAAGGAAATCGTCGCCGATTTAACCAAGCCTTTTAGTCTGCTTCATGGCAATAACGTGCAGATTGGCGCCAGTATCGGCATCAGTTTATACCCGCAACACGGGGACAGTCCCGATATTCTGATGGATCATGCCGATGCCGCATTGTATCAGGCTAAAGATGCGGGGCGAGGCTGTTTTGCCTATTTTTCTGAAGATCTGACGATTGCCGCCCGGGAGCGCATTGCGCTGGAAACACGGCTGCGCCGCGCCATTGAACAGCAGGACTTGTGCATTTTCTTTCAGCCCCAAGTCGATATTGCCGGCGGACGTATCGTCGGCGCAGAGGTTTTGGTACGCTGGCAAGATCCGGTTGACGGCTTGATTCCGCCGCTCCGTTTTATCCCCATTGCAGAAGAAACCGGATTGATTCTCGAGATTGGCGAATGGGTGTTGCGGGAAACCTGCCGCCAAGGCCGGCAGTGGCTGGATGCAGGCTTGCCGCCGTTAACCTTGGCGGTTAATGTTTCCCCGTACCAATTCCGCCGTGGCGATATTTGTGCTTTGGTGACTACAGTGTTGGCGGAAACCGGTTTCCCGCCCACGCTGCTGGAGTTGGAAATAACCGAAAGCGGGTTGATGGAGAATCAGGAGAACGCAACGGCCATTCTTAATAGCCTTCGCGAACAAGGCGTCCGTTTTGCGATTGACGATTTCGGCACCGGTTATTCATCGCTGGCTTATCTTAAACATTTTCCGCTGGACGTATTGAAAATCGACAAGAGTTTTATCGACGATATTCCGTTCCATCAAGATGACATGGAAATCGCCGCGACAATTGTCGCGATGGGGCACATTCTGGGTTTCAAGGTCCTGGCGGAAGGGGTGGAAACAGCGGCTCAACTGGCCTTTTTGCAGGAGAAAGGCTGCGATATGTATCAGGGTTATATCAAAAGCAAACCGCTGGTTGCGAGTGAGTTTGCCGAGTTGTTGCGGCATCAACAGCATGCGTCGGGCGACACCGAAACCCGAAACCGTTAATGACTTCACCTTAAATGCAATGCCGATGAATATCCCGAACACAGGGATAGTATTCCCTCATTATTAATTGAAAACCACATCATTTACCGTTCGGGTCTAAGTGCTTGAACTACGCTCAACGAGTCTCGTCGAAAGCGGGTTCACTCGGCATAGGGGCGACAAGTTCAGCAAGAATGGAAAATGGGCTGGGATTATCGCGGCTTAAAAATGCTGTAATATATGCGAAGGTAGCTGAAACGCTACACAAATAAGCATCACTCAGCGCTGTTTTTCTCCGCTGAGCGGGTAAAAACAAGGGAAAAATAATAATAATGATAAATTTCCATCACTTTGCAGCGCTGTTAAAGCAATTGGTTGTCGCTGCATTCTACGCCATGATCGGTTTGGTTGTTCTCGCCTATTGTTCAGATAACGGCGTTACCAGCGTCCTTTGGTTGCCCGCAGGACTGGCGCTGTCGGTTTTGTTGATGGGCGGGAGCCGGTACGTTTACGGCGTATTCCTTGGCGCATTGTTGGTCAACGTGGTGGTTCTCGACTCTTTTCTGGCGTCCGCAGCCGTCGCTATGGGCAATGCGCTGGAGGCGCTTTTGGCCGCCTGGCTGCTAAGGCGGAACGATATTTTTAACCAAACCGTTCTATCCACCCGCAACTACCTGCAATTACTGATAGCCGGCGGTATCGCCAGCGTTATAGCCGCACTGATAGGGGCCGGGGCGTTGTTTTTTACCGGATTCCCGGCTGAAGAATCCTTTTACCCGAGTCTGGTTTATAGATGGATGGGGGATGTCTTGGGCATAGCCTTGGTCACGCCGTTTATCCTGGTTTGGCGGCGGGCGCCGGATTACGGCTTGGGGCTGAACCGGCTGACCGAGTTCATGTTGTTATTCGGTCTGGCTTTTCTGGTCGGTCAGGCGATTTTCATGGGGTGGTTGCACGACTCGGTAGGCCATATCGCCAAGGGCTACTGGATGTTTCTGATTGTGAGTTGGGCCGTGTTGCGTTTGGAGGCCCACGGCGTGGTGGTCATACTGGTCATGTCGGCGGTCATGGGGTTGCTTGGCGTGCAGCAGGGAACCGGTTTTTTCGCAGGCAACATAGCGGACGTGCCTGCTTCGACAAGATTCAGCGCAAGCCTGGCCAATTACTGGTTTTTTATGGTGATACTGTCTGGAACAGGCATGACGCTGGCCACCTATTTCGTCGGACGCAGGAGAGCCGAACAGACACTGATGGCAAGTGAAGGTTATCAACGCGCCATTTTCAACGCCACACCGGACGCGATGCTGATCAGCGACAGGCGGGGCATTATTTCCCAGGTTAATCAGCAAGCCGAATTGTTGTTGGGTTACAAGCTTGGAGAACTGATCGGCCAGTCGATTGAAATTTTGGTGCCGGAAGGCTTTCGCTCAAAGCATCCTGAGCTGCACGCCAAATTTGTCGACTCACCGGTCACCAGGCCATTGAAGAGCGGACGAACATTACAGGCGCGCCGAAAAGACGGTAGCAGCTTTGACGTGGATATCAGCGTAAGCCCGATTAAAACGGAACGAGGCTTGTTTTTCGCCAGCGCATTACGGGATATTACGCTGCATAAACAAGCGGAGGCGGATCTGCGCGTGGCGGCCATCGCGTTCGAGTCCAAGGAGCCGATGGTGATCACCGATGCCGAGAATATTATTTTGCAGGTTAACCGGGCCTTTACCGAGTCCACAGGTTATACAAAGGAAGAGGCCGTCGGTCAGCGGATAAATTTGCTCAAATCAGGCCGTCATGATGCGGCTTTTTATGCGGAAATGTGGGAAGGCATCAAGCGCGACGGTACCTGGCAGGGAGAAATTTGGGACCGGCGCAAGAATGGGGAAATTTACCCCAAATGGCTGATTATCTCGGTAGTGAAAGGGGATGACGGTGAGGTTACCCATTATGTCGGCACCCATATCGACATCACCGAGCGGAAGGTGGCTGAAGAGCAGATCAAACAGCTGGCTTTCTACGACCCGCTGACCGGGCTGCCGAATCGCCGGCTGCTGCAAGAGCGGTTGAAACACGGCATTGATGTCGAGCGGCGCGAGGGCAAGCAACTTGCGTTGCTGATGCTCGATTTGGACCGGTTCAAGGCGGTTAACGACAGTCTGGGGCATCAGGCGGGCGACGAGTTGCTGCAACAAGTTGCGAAAAAAATCACAGGCCGGCTGCGCGATGTCGATATGGTGGCCCGTTTGGGCGGCGATGAGTTTATCGTATTGCTGGAAGACATCGCCCACCCTGAAGACGCCGCGCGCGTGGCGGAAGACATTATTGCCGACTTAAGCAAGCCTTTTTGTGTGGCTCATGGCGAGGACATATTGATTGGCGTCAGCATAGGCATCAGCTTGTATCCGCAACACGGCGATAATCCCGAGATACTGATGGATCACGCGGATGCCGCACTCTATCAAGCTAAAGACGCCGGGCGCGGCTGTTTTGCTTATTTTTCGGAAGATTTGACTCTCGCGGCGCGTGAACGCATTGCGCTGGAATCGCGTCTGCGCCGGGCGATCGAACAGCAGGAGCTGCGTGTTTTTTACCAGCCTCAGGTCGATATTGCCAGTGGCCGCATCGTCGGTGCCGAAGCATTGGTGCGCTGGGAGGACCCGGTTGAAGGGCTGATTCCGCCGATCCGGTTCATCCCCGTTGCCGAAGAAACCGGCCTGATTCTCGCGGTTGGCGAATGGGTGCTGCGGGAAACCTGCCGTCAAGGCCGGCAATGGCTGGATGAAGGCTTGCCGCCGATAACCCTGGCGGTCAATGTGTCGCCGCACCAGTTTCGCCGTAGCGACATTTGCGGCCTGGTTGCTACAGTGGTGGCTGAAACCGGTTTTCCGGCCAAACAGCTGGAAATGGAAATAACCGAAAGCGGACTGATGGCGAATCAGGACAACGCGGCGGATATTCTTAACTGCTTACGCGGACAGGGCATCCGGTTGGCGATTGATGATTTTGGCACCGGCTATTCGTCGCTGGCTTATCTTAAGCATTTTCCGCTGGATTTGCTAAAAATCGATAAGAGCTTTATTGACGATATTCCCGATCTGCAAGACGACATGGAGATTGCCGCCACGATTATTGCGATGGGGCATATCTTGGGCTTTAAAGTCTTGGCCGAAGGCGTGGAAACACCGGAACAGCTCGCATTTTTGCAGGAAAAAGGCTGCGATATGTATCAGGGCTATTTCAAAAGCCGTCCGGTACCGGCAGCAGAATTTGCCGGGTTATTGCGCGGTCAATCTGGCTACGAGGGCTAGAGCGGCGGCGAAACCCATTCGTGTTTTAAGTCGATAGATAAGGCTCAGCCTTGCGCTGATTTTTTCGTCCATCCGCCAATAAAACTTTCCACCAGCAACACAACGTCGTTTTCTATGTCGTTAATAGCACTCGCATCCTGTTCACCGGTCAAGGACAAGGTGCAAATGCCGTGAACGCCGCTCCACAGCGCCCGCGCCGCCTGTCTGCTTTGTTGTTCTGAACAGCCTGGCGCAAGTTGCGCGAATTGCGTTTCCACACGGCTGAAAAGCCGATCGATTTTTTGCCTGTACCAGTCGGGGAACTCGGTATCCTGTACAAAAATCATGCTCCAACGGTTAAAGTTTCTCCCGGCAAACCTTAAATAAGCCTTGGCCAGCTCTGCTATAGAGTGTTCGGGAGCGCAGCCCGGTACTTGCTGTAACTCCAAATTAAGGTCATCCACCGTATTCGCTTTAATGTGGATGACCAAATCGGCCATGTTGGCAAACACCATATAGATGCTGCCGACGGTATAACCGATGTCCATCGCAATCCTGCGCACTTTTAACGCCGAGTAACCTTCATTGATAATGATGGTTTCCGCCGCATCCAGAACCATTTCCCGGATTTCTTCCAGACTGTGTTTGTTTCGTCTTGCCATGTCGTGCGCCTTTAGAGGAGGTTCAGGTTATTTTCATGAGTCTGTTGTTTTCTGCAAAGTACTTGATTAAAAAATCGACAAACGTCGCCAGTTTGGCGGGCAGAAAGCGTCTTTGCAGGTAGGTGGCGTAAATTTTAAGCGACGGGATGCGAAAGTTCGGCAAAATTTCTACCAATTTCCCCTGTTCCAAATAATTGATCACCGATAATTCAGGCGCCTGGGTGATGCCCATGCCCAACGCGGCCGCCTGGCACAGAGCCCGGCCGTTGTTTGAGGCAAAGTGCCAGTTCGCCTTGATTTTAATCTCCTCGCCGCCGACATTGAATACCCAATAATCTCTATGCGGGGTATCCATATAGTGCAGGCAGCGATGTGAGCTTAACTCCTCAATGGTTTGCGGCTCGCCGTATTCGGCGATATAGCCGGGCGATGCATACGTGCATAACCGGGTTTGGGCGATTTTTCTGGCAACCACGCCCAAATCCAGCGTATCCGTGACCAGGATAGACAAATCGAAACTGCCTTCGCTTAAATTAACCTGGCTGTTGTGCAAGGTCATCAAAATTTTGACATCGGGATATCCGCGTTGATAGGCATCAATCGCGGGCACCATATAGAGTCCGCCAAAATCGATCGGTGCGCTGATCTTTAACGTGCCTTTTACCTGTAGACCCAGCTGCGAGGTGTATTCCTCAAGTTCCGAGAAATCATCCAGCAGCTGCTTGCTGCGGTGATAGTAGATTCTTCCTGCCTCCGTCATACTCAGCTGCCGGGTTGTTCGGTTTAACAAGGCAACCCCCAGAGACTCCTCCAGCTGAGCCATGTATTTGCTGATCATCATAGCCGAAAGGTTCATTTCACGGGCAACCGCCGCAAAAGTACCCAGCTCAACAATCCGGCAAAATACCTGCGTGTTGTTTAATTTAGCCATGTCCGCACCTTTATAAACTTTAAGTTTATATTGTATAACCTATATCGCTATTTGAAACCTTGATTTATTGGAGTAGACTTCAGCTCGGAGATAGTTCTTACTGCCGCTTGGTCTTTATCATTCCCCTTAGTGATCAGGAACAAGCGGCTTTTTTATGGTCCAAAATTATAATAAGAGGTGTTTATGAGCAAAATTCTTAATGAAGTTTTAGCGGCAAATAGAGATTATGTGAATGATTTTGGCGACAAAGGCGCATTGCCTATGCCTCCAGGACGGCATTTTGCTATCCTGACCTGTATGGATGCCCGTCTAGACCCCGCCAAATATGCCGGTCTATCCGAAGGCGATGCCCACGTCATCCGTAATGCAGGCGGTCGCGCCAGTGACGACGCCATCCGTTCCTTGGTTATTTCTTATAAATTATTGGGAACCCGCGAATGGTTTGTCGTTCACCATACTGACTGCGGCATGGAAACATTTACCGACGACATCATGCGCGGCCTGTTGGGCAGCAGCTTAAAGACCGCCTCTATTGATGCCGGCGGCTGGCATGATTGCTGCGAAGGCCCAGGTTCAGCCGAAGGCAAATATGTCGACTGGTTGACCATTAAAAACCAAGAAGAAAGTGTTTTGGAAGATGTAACCCGCATTAAGAATCACCCGCTGGTTCCGTCCGACATTCCTGTTTACGGTTATATCTACGACGTTAAATCAGGCCGGTTGATTGAAGTGCCTGCCGCAACGGAAGCCGGCAGCGTTAGCTAAGAATTGTTCAAACCATGCTCACATCCAGGATGTGAGCATGGCCCAGTCCCCCGCAGTAACCCATACGCAGGAACTATGTTTGCGTAGATCTCATAAAAGTCTAAAATTCAATTTCTAATATTTATCACGAAGAC
This sequence comes from Methylobacter sp. Wu8, assembly GCF_036440755.1. NCBI lineage: Bacteria > Pseudomonadati > Pseudomonadota > Gammaproteobacteria > Methylococcales > Methylococcaceae > Methylobacter > Methylobacter sp. Wu8. The sequence goes on from NZ_JAZGVT010000069.1 coordinate 19,791, forward strand.
ACGAAGAAAAAACGTAAAGCTTCGTGCTCTTCGTGGTGAATAAAAAAATTTAATCGATTTCTTACCTTATTAATGAACACCGAACTACTCGCCGTCGTTGATCAAAACGACTGCATCATCGACGCCTGTCCACGCCACATCGTCCATGCGACAGGCCTTAGGCACCGCGCCGTACATATCCTGGTTTTTAATGATCTGGGGCAGTTATTCCTGCAAAAACGCTCGATGAAAAAAGACCTCAATGGCGGCCTTTGGGACACCTCGGCGGCAGGCCATGTTGATGCGGATGAGGACTACGGCATCAGCGCCGTCAGGGAGATTGAAGAGGAGCTGGGTATTTACGCTCACACTCTGGAACCGCTATTCAAATTACCGGCCACGGAGGCTATCGGCATGGAATTTATCCAGGTTTACCGCTGCATGCATAACGGCCCGTTTGTGTTGGCGTCCGACGAAATTGACGAAGGCGGCTGGTTTAGTATCGCTGAAATATCCGAGCGTATCGCGGCGGACGATCAACGGCTGACTGAAGCCTTTAAAACCATTTGGCGGCAATTCGAGGCATTGGCAATATGATTCTCCGACACCAATTGAGCGACTATTACCAGGCTTTGCTACGTCCTGAAACCTACGCCGACTATTGCCCTAACGGCCTGCAAATAGAAGGGGTTGAAGCCATCGAGCGTATCGCTTTTGCGGTGTCGGCAACCCGCGATTCGATTAATCAGGCGGCCGAAAACAAGGCCGATGCATTGGTCGTTCATCACGGCCTGTTCTGGACATTTCACGGCGCAAAACCGTTGACCGGCGCATTCGCTCGGCGAGTTTTTCCGCTGGTAAAAAACGGCATCAACCTGTTCGGCTATCATCTGCCGCTGGACGGTCACCCGGACATAGGCAATGCGGCGACCTTGGGCCAGTTGATCGATTGCAACCAGCAACAGCCGTTCGGCGATTACAAAGGCTCCGCGACCGGCATTAAGGGCATGCTCGAACAGCCGCTGACCGCCGTCGAGCTGCAACAGAAACTCGAAGCCGTATTGAAGCACGCCGTTATTCTGGCAACGCCCGATAACACGGCGCTGATCAGGTCGGTCGGCATCATTACCGGCGGCGCCAACAGCGAATGGCGCTTGGCCCAAAAAGAGCGGCTGGATGCCTACATTACCGGCGAGATCAGCGAGCACGACTGGCACGAAAGTCAGGAGGCGGGCATACACATGTTTGCGGGCGGACATAACGCCACGGAACAGTTCGGCATCCAGGCGTTAATGGAAAGAACCCGGCAGCAATTCGCAGTGGATTGCTTTTTTATCGATAGCGAAAATCCTGCGTAGCGTGCCGTGCGCCGCCTTCTTTGTTGCGTAGCAAGTGGTTTGAATTATTTAAGTGGATTAATTCACCACGAAGACACGAAGGACACGAAGAAAAGCTAAGGTAAAAACTTCGAGTCCTTCGTGTCTTCGTGGTTTTTTATATTAAACTAAAGCACTGTCCATTTTGCGAAGCCGAGACGATGACCGATAAGCCAGCAACGATTCCCCGCGCAATATCCGAAAACATCATTGCTATTTTGAGCCTGCTCGGCATTGGCGCCTATCTGGTCCTGCATTATGCGTTGGATACAGGGCATGAAGTCTATACGCTATCTCTAAATGCGGGTTTAAGCTCGGCGTTTTCCGAAATTTACCAAGGGCAATTCGCTTTCCCGATTGAGCTGGTGCAACTGCCCCTGCTTGCCGTTTTGGCGCTGGGCGGTATTCCGTTGGTTTATCAACTCGGCGCGAAATTGGGGCAGGGCGATTGGGGCGCGGATCTGCTGGCAGGCATGTCGATAGTGACGGCGGTTTTATTGGGCGAATACTTGGCCGGCAGCCTGGTGGTGCTGATGCTGTCCGGCGGCGTGGTGCTGGAATCCTATGCGGTGCGCAAAGCCTCTTCGGTGCTTGAGGCATTGGCCAAGCGGATGCCGTCCGTCGCGCATAGAAAGTCCGGCGATCAACTGGCCGACATTACCACCGGGCAGGTTCATATCGGCGACACCCTGTTGATACTGCCGCATGAAATCTGTCCCGTTGACGGCACGGTACTGGAAGGCTCCAGCACGATGGACGAGTCCTACCTGACCGGCGAACCGTATATGATGTCGAAAGTCAGCGGTTCACAAGTGCTTTCCGGCGCGATCAACGGCGATTCGGCGCTGACCATACGCGCGGACAAGCGGGCTGTCGATTCCCGCTATGCGAAGATCATGGCCGTAATGAAGTCTTCCGAGCAGTATCGGCCCAACATCAGGCGGCTGGGCGATCAACTTGGCGCACTGTACACGCCGCTGGCGGTCATCATTGCATTGAGTGCCTGGGCGGTCAGCGGCGATGTGATCCGTTTCCTGGCCGTGCTGGTTATCGCCACGCCGTGCCCGTTGCTGATCGGCATTCCGGTCACCGTTATCAGTTCGATTTCGCTGGCCGCGCGGCGGGAAATCATCATCAAGAATCCCGCCATACTGGAAGCCATCGGTACTTGCCGCACGGCGATTTTCGATAAAACCGGCACCCTGACTTATGGCCGTCCGACGCTGACGGCGTTGATTCCTAGCCAGGGTTATAACGAGCAGGAAGCGTTAATCTTAATTGCCAGTTTGGAGCGATATTCCAAACATCCGCTGTCTCGCGCTATCGTTGCGGCGGCGGAAAAGTCGGCGTTATCGTTATTAAGCGTGACCAATATCACCGAGTTGTCGGGTGAGGGGCTTAAAGGCAATGTGGCCGGAAAACAGGTTCAGATCACCAGCCGTAAAAATTTTGTCGAGCAGCACCCGGATATTGCCAAAGAGTTGCCGCCCGTCACCGGCGGTTTGGAATGCGTGGTGCTGATTGACGATGCTTACGCGGCGACCCTGCAATTTCGCGACGAGGTGCGTACCGACAGTTCGTCATTTATCAACCACCTGCGCCCCAGCCATATGTTTGATAAGGTGATGCTGGTGTCCGGCGACAGGGAGTCGGAAGTGCGCTTCCTGGCCGAACAAGTCGGCATTGAGCACGTTTATTTCAGCCAAAGCCCGGAGCAGAAACTGGAGCTGGTGCGCAATGAGACTAAAGTTGCAAAAACCGTGTTCCTGGGTGACGGCATCAATGACGCCCCGGCGCTGACTGCCGCGACCATCGGCATAGCTTTCGGCCAGAACAGCGACATTACCGGCGAATCGGCGGATGCGGTGATCATGGACAGTTCGTTGCTAAAAGTCGATGAGTTGTTTCATATCGGCGAGCGGATGCGTAAAATTGCGCTGCAAAGCGCGGTGGGCGGCATGGCGCTGAGTTTGATAGGCATGGTGTTTGCCGGATTGGGTTACTTGACGCCGGTAGCAGGAGCCATAATCCAGGAAATCATCGATGTGCTTGCGGTATTGAATGCGTTACGGGCGGCCGTTCCGCCGAAAACGCTTTCGGATTTTTAGCCACTCAGCTGTTAGAAACATATCACCACGAAGAACACGAAGTTTTTTCTTCGTGTTTTCGTAGTGACTAAAAAGCTTTTAATTTTGGCTCCGGTTTAGGTTTATCCGTACCCCATAGCTTTGATGGCTAGATAGTTACAAAAAAGGAAACCCAATGTCACCTCACCACGAAATACACAGGAGTCATCGCATCGGCTGGCTGCGCGCGGCGGTATTAGGTGCGAACGACGGCATCGTGTCCACGGCCAGTTTAATAGTCGGCATCGCGGCCTCCGATGCGACGCATGACGAGATAGTCCTGGCCGGTGTTGCGGGCCTGGTTGCCGGGGCGATGTCGATGGCGGCCGGTGAATATGTGTCGGTCAGCTCGCAAGCCGATACCGAACAGGCCGACTTAAAGCGTGAGCGTAAAGAACTGGATGAAGATGGGGACCATGAACACAAAGAACTGGCGGCCATCTATGTGGCGCGCGGGCTCGATCCGGTACTGGCCGGGCAGGTTGCAGAGCAACTGATGAAGCATGATGCGTTAGCCGCGCATGCCCGCGACGAACTGGGTATATCTGAAACGGGCGCCGCAAGACCCATCCAGGCGGCGCTGACTTCGGCCGCCACGTTTGCCGTTGGCGCGGTGTTGCCTTTATTGATCGTCCTATTTGCCCCCGAGACCGATTTAATCGTGCCGGTGTCAGCGGCATCGTTGCTGTTTTTAACGGTGCTGGGCATGTTGGCGGCCTATAGCGGCGGGGCAGGCATCATGAAAGGCGCTTTTCGTGTCGTCTTTTGGGGCGCATTGGCTATGGGGCTGACCGCAGCCGTCGGTTCCGTCTTCGGAACGGCCGTGTGACGTCGTGAACTGGCAGGTTTATATTATCCTTTGTTCCGATGACTCGCTTTATACCGGCATCACCATCGATGTTGTGAGGCGCTTTAATCAGCATGCAGACAGGCAAGGCGCCAAATATTTTCGCGGCAGACAGCCCAAACAGCTGGTCTATGTCGAGAACGGCCATGACCGCAGTTCCGCCAGTAAACGGGAAATCGTCATAAAAAAACTGCCCAGGCTTGAGAAGTTGCAGTTGCTGGCTTCGGATAGTAACAAGGTGGGTTCAATCCGTTATGAACTTAATGAAGACCACTCACCACGAAGACACGAAGTTCACGAAGAAAAGACCGAGTAAAAACTTCGTGCTCTTTGTATCTTCGTGGTGAATTAATCAAAAACAAAACATGTATTCCAAACAAATATTCGATCAAGATTGCAGGCAGTGTAAACGGCTGGATGATTTCCTGTGTGACGTTAAGCAAAAGCACCCCGGCTACCATGCGCGTCCGGTTGCGCCGTTTGGCGACAGCGGCGCCCAATTGCTGATAGTCGGCTTGGCTCCCGGCATGCATGGAGCCAATGCCACAGGAAGGCCGTTTACCGGCGATTATGCGGGGCTGCTGCTGTACGAGGCGCTTTACGAGTTCGGCTACAGCAACCAAATAAAATCCGAGTCATTGACAGACGGCTTGGCGCTTAAAAACTGCCGTATCACCAATGCCGTTAAATGCCTGCCGCCGCAAAACAAACCGACCAATGCCGAAATCAACCAGTGTAATAATTTTTTATCTGCCGAGATAAAAACCTTGCCGGAGCAGGCGGTCATACTGGCCTTAGGTTCGATTGCCCATCAAGCGGTATTAAAAGCTTACGGACTGAAACTGAGCAGCGCCAAGTTTGCCCATAATGCGCAGCATGCCTTGCCTGATGGCCGCACGCTGGTCGATTCCTATCACAGCAGCCGGTACAACGTGCAGACCAAGAGACTGACTAAAGGCATGTTTGCCGATGTTTTTCGTACCATTGAGATGCGGCGTTTGAAAATCGCGTAGCTTGTATGTAGCGTAGCCGGAATACGGGATGATCGGAGCCATGAAGCCCAAGGTTTTGCAAAGTTCCATCCGGGCGTTTGCTGTGCAATGAGGATGAATGTTTATGATGGATCAATAACTAAATTAACCTAGAGGGTACCTATGCCAATTAAATGGGATTCCAGATTCAGTGTGGACAATTCGACTATTGATATGGAACACAAATTATTATTAACGTTGCTTAATGTGCTGGAAGTAGTGCTGCGTAATCCGCATGAAAAGGATTCTGTAAGGTTTTTTATCGATCAGTTATATGAATCCGCCAGGGAACATTTTATTCATGAAGAAAAGCTGCAAATCAAGTATATGTTTCCTTATTATGAGGAAAATAAAACAGGGCATGAGGCGCTTATAGTTGAACTGGATGCCATTAGAGAGGAAATCTATACATTTATCAACAAGACAGGCGCTTCGCAGAATGAAGCTGACAGCATGAGTGAAAAGATTAACCATGTCTTAAGAGATTGGCTTATTGATCACATTCTAAAATCAGATATGAAAATGAAGGGGTTTATGAATGATGCGAGATAAGTCTAACCTCTTCAGCTTACGGAGTATGCTCAAGTGATACCGGTTCTTTTGCGTCTATTTTTTAAGATGATGGGGGCGTCACGGATTTCGCAAAGCTCCAGCCGGGCTATTCTCTGTATGGGGCTAAACTCTATTCCAATCTTTACTGCGAATTCGTCCTGTTTGGTAGTAAGTAGAAACCAATTCAACAAAATCTTTAAAGTCTTCGTTTTCTACTACGATCCTATTGACTGATTGCCAATCAATCTCAGGTCTGGCAATCGCGGGCAACAAAATTTCGCTTTCGGATGGATTTTCCGAATTCAGTAAAATAACACCGATGCCGTGCAATGCGGACAACATGCGCAATTCCTGCTCAACGACGTTGTCAGCTAAGAGCGTAGCTACTAAATAACCTTCGTTTGCCCAGCTGGAATTACTCACTGCCTGGAAAAAACTCTTTCTAACATTTGAGCTATTGAGTTCTTTTTTTACTTCAAATGACCATAGTCTTACACTTTGCCCGCCGCCTTGTGATACGCAAGTCCTAACTAAATCATTCCAACCCTTGTCAACAGGCTGCATGGCCACTATGTCAGGGTGTAACCATTGATTACCGCCATTGCCGCGTTGATTCTTAGAGCGCTTCTCATCAATGCGCTGGCAAAATAAATTAAGGTCGGATTTCAGATATTCAACTAATAACGGATAAAGTTGTTGTTCGCTAAAAGCGGAATTGCTTAATGCGCTGCTTGGTTGAATAAATTCCTGTTCTTCTTCGGTTATCTCTTCATCTTCTGACGTATTATCCGCTCTTTTTTGCGATTGCGTTGCGTCAGGGTCATACCAGTAAACGCGGGGGCGTGGTTTGTCTTGCCAAAATATATGTGGATTAGCTTTTAATATTTGATCTTTTTGTGCACCTATTTCAGCAACTATTTGTGAAATAAATGACTTATTGTCGGAAAAACGTGGATTTTCGCGTTTCTCACAATAGTCTTCAGGGTGTTGTGTAACAATGGCATCTGCAATTTCTCTAGCACTAAAGCGAGTAAGCGGATTAGTTTTTAAGAAGTTTGCAACTTTTTGAGATTGAGAAGCTTTAGGCGGCATAGTTACGATAATAAATTATTTTGATTACAGTAATAAACAGCAACAATTGAAAAGTGCTATCCCGAATGCTCTCCCGGAAATACCCAGGTTTCTTTTTATTCGATTCTATATGGTGCAGTTCTTTGTTTCAATTGGTCGGGACGATAGGATTTGAACCTACGACCCCTTGTCCCCCAGACAAGTGCGCTACCAAGCTGCGCTACGCCCCGACAGTGAAATAAAGAATTTAAAGCTGAAAGGATTGTGAACACAATCCCCAATAATTCAATGCCGCAGATTGTACTACATTTGCGGCATTGAATGGGAAAAATCTACTTGAGCAGCTCCAGAATTTCTTCCAATTCGCTAACCATTTGATGAATCAACTGCTTGGTGCGGGTTGAATCTTCTTTGGCGTCGTCGCTGCCTAAATGAGCTCTGGCGCCGCCGATGGTGTAGCCTTGCTCATACAGCAGGGATCTTATTTGCCGTATCATCAGCACGTCGTGGCGCTGGTAATAACGACGGTTGCCGCGTCTTTTTACCGGGCTAAGCTCGGTGAACTCTTGTTCCCAGTAGCGAAGCACATGGGGCTTTACGCCGCATAATTCACTGACTTCACCGATGGTGAAATAGCGTTTTGCCGGTATGACCGGCAGCTCATTATTATTACTCGGCTCCAGCATACGCTTCCACTCTGGCTTTTAGTTTTTGACCTGATCTGAATGTGACCACCCGGCGGGCGGTTATGGGAATTTCTTCGCCTGTTTTTGGATTTCTGCCGGGACGGCTGCTTTTGTCGCGCAGTTCGAATTTTCCAAAACCGGAAATTTTTACTTGCTCGCCGTGTTCCAGAGAGCCTTTGATTTCCTCAAAAAACATTTCGACCATATCTTTAGCTTCGCGCTTGTTTAAGCCAAGCTCGTCAAACAGCCTTTCGGCAAAATCAGCTTTAGTTAATGCCATTATCAATCCCTCAGCTTTGCACTTATTTTTGTGGTCAATGTTTCTAACAGTCTGCTAAATATAGCATCTATTTCAGAATCTGTTAGGGTTTGTGAAAAATCTTGTATGATTAAACTCAAAGCGACGCTTTTACTGCCTTCTTCGACGCCTTTTCCACGATAAATATCAAAGACAACTACGTCTTGCAAGGTCTGTTCAGCGCAGCCTTTAATGCAGTCTATTATTTCGCTGACGGCAATTTCTTCCTTAACAATCAAGGCTATGTCGCGACGTACAGAAGGATATTTTGACAGCGGCTTGAACTTCGGGATTTGTTTGTTCAGCAGCAGATTCTGATCCAGTTCAAACAGGAAAACCTGGGTATCAAATCCCAGTTGTTTTTCCAGAGTTGGATGCAGCATGCCCAGCCAGCCGATTTTGTCACCTTGTGGGGATAATATTTCAGCCGTTTGTCCTGGATGCAATGCGGGGTGTTTGGCCGGGACAAATTGTACATCTGCGCCGGTCAATGAAAACAGGGCTTGAACATCGGCTTTAACGTCGAAAAAATCGACTTTTCGGGTTGCGACCCCCCATTGTTCTGTATAAGCGCTGCCCAAGGTCAAGCTGGACAGCATTTTTTGCTGTTGTGTGGCGCCGTCCTTATTAACAAAGCGCAGGCCGGTTTCAAAAAAACGCACCCGGTTTTGCTGGCGATTGGTGTTGTGCAGGGCGGCCTTTAACAAACCGCACCAAAGAGTAGTGCGCATGACCGACAAGTCAGAGGAAATCGGGTTTTTTAACCGGACCACGTCATCGTCAGGGGCGATGGCTTGTTGTATTTCTTCATCGACAAAGCTGTAGGTAATCGCTTCCTGATAGCCACGGTCAACCAGCAAATCTTTAGCGCGATCCAGGTCCATCAAGCCTTCTGTGGCTTTGCCAAGTTCGGAGCGCATCAGCAGGCTGCTGTTCGGCAGGTTGTTATAGCCGATAATGCGGGCAATTTCCTCGATCAAATCGGCTTCAATAGCGATGTCGAAACGGCATCCCGGTGGCGTCACAGACCAGCTATCCGGCTGTGTTTGCACGGACATTCCCAGGCGTTGAAAAATATCGACGACTTGCTCGTCGGCCAAGGCAATACCCAAGGTTTTTTCCAGTCGCTGCTTTCTGAGCAATACGGCTGGGCGTTGCGGCAGGGTTGATGCTGTTGTCACGTCGGTAATTGCGCCGACGCTGCCGCCAGCAATACTGACAATTAATTGGGTCGCACGTTCTATGGCGCGTTCCTGCAAAGTTGGGTCAACGCCGCGTTCGAAACGGTGCGATGAGTCGGTATGCAGTCCGTAGTTACGCGCTTTACCGGCGATGCTTCGTGGGGTGAAAAACGCGCATTCCAGAAACACATCCTGGGTTTCGTCGCTAACTGCGGATTCGCTGCCGCCCATTACGCCGGCCAAGGCCAAGGCTTGTTTGTCGTCGGCGATAACCAGGGTTTCGTTGTCCAGCTTAATGGTCTGGCCGTTTAACAGGGCGACATTTTCATCGGTTTGGGCATAGCGCACATTTATGCCGCCGGATAATTTGGCGGCATCGAAGGCGTGCAGGGGTTGGCCTAATTCGATCAACACGTAATTGGTGACATCGACCACTGCGCTCAAGCTTCTTACGCCAGAGCGGCGCAGGCGTTCCTGCATCCATAACGGGGTTTCGGCTTTAGGGTTTACGCCTTTAATCAATCGGCCCAAATAGCGCGGACAAGCGTCTGTCGCTTTGACGGAGACTGTTAGCGTGTCGGTGTGAGTGATTGCGGATTTTTCAACTTGCGTGGCCGACCAGTCCATTTTGTTCAGTACCGCCACTTCGCGCGCTATGCCTTCAACACTCAAGCAATCAGCCCGGTTGGGGGTCAAGTCGACTTCGATGATGTTGTCGTTCAGCGATAGGTAGTCGCGTATATCGACGCCTACCGGGGCATCGGCGGCCAATTCCATTAAACCGTTGGCATCGGCGGCTAGACCTAACTCTTTTTCAGAGCACAACATGCCATAGGATTCTACGCCGCGAAGCTTGGATTTTTTGATTTTAAAATCGCCCGGCAATACCGCACCGATCAATGCCGCAGGGATTCTCAAACCGACCCGAACATTGCTGGCGCCGCAGACGATTTGCAGCGGTTCCGCTTCGCCTACCGCGACTTGGCAAACTCTCAGGCGGTCGGCATCGGGATGTTGCTCCATCGCGAGAACTTCGCCGACGACTACGCCGCTGAATACCGCTGCCGCAGGCGTTACCGAATCGACCTCAAGGCCAGCCATGGTCAATTGCTCAACCAGTTGCTCTGTTGTTATTGCTGGATTGACATACTCTCTTAACCAGGCTTCACTAATTTGCATGACTCAAGTTTTCCCGTGTAACGACGACTTATTTAAATTGTTCCAGAAATTTAAGATCGTTTTCAAAAAACAGTCTCAAATCGTTAATGCCGTAACGCAACATCGCGAGGCGCTCCACGCCCATGCCGAATGCAAACCCGCTATAAGTCTCGCTGTCGATATTTACCGCTTTGAAAACTTCGGGATGGATCATGCCGCAACCCATCACCTCAAGCCAGCCTGTGTGACTGCATACCCGGCAGCCTTGACCGCCGCACATCACACATTCAATATCGACTTCCGCGGATGGTTCGGTAAACGGGAAATAGGACGGTCTAAAGCGCACTTGAATGTCTTTTTCAAAGAAGGCGCGCAGGAATTCGTAAACCACGCCTTTTAAGTCGGCAAAGCTGACGTCGGTATCGACCAGAAAGCCTTCGACCTGATGGAACATCGGCGTGTGAGTAATGTCCGAATCGCAGCGATACACGCGGCCCGGCGCAATCACTTTCAGTGGCGGCTGTTCCGATTCCATGACCCGGATTTGTACCGGCGAAGTGTGGGTTCTTAATACGGTGTGGGCATCGAAATAAAAGGTGTCATGCATCGCCCTGGCCGGGTGATGGGCTGGAATATTCAATGCCTCGAAATTATGATAATCGTCTTCGATTTCAGGTCCTTCAACGACCTGAAAGCCGACGCCGGCAAAAATCTTGGAGATGCGCCGTAATGTAGTTGTCACCGGATGCAAGCCTGCAACAGTTTGACCTCGGCCCGGCTGGGTAACGTCGATGCTTTCGCTGGCCAGCCTGGCTTCTAATGCGGCATTTTGCAGCAGGTCTTTTTTGGCTTCCAGTTGCTCTTGAAATTGATCTTTGGCTTGGTTGATGACTTGACCGGCGGCGCGTCTTTGCTCAGGATCGAGTGCGCCGAGTTCTTTCATCTGGAGGGTAAATAAACCCTTTTTGCCGAGATACTGGACACGAACCAGGTCGAGTTGGTTAAGGTCTTGTGCGTCGCGAAGCTGTTGTAATGCCTGCGCGAGAATTTCTTCTAGGGTAGCGGACACGGTTTAGCTCGCTGTTGTATTAAGGTGGGGGGAATTTTTATCTATCGGGAAAGGGTTAAAACCTTAATCCCGCCCCTCCACAGAAAGGGAGGGGGGAATAACAGAATTTCAGTTAACTAAAAATCCTGATTGTTCCTTAAGGTTTACTTTGATGTTCCTTCGCAATTTTCGCAATTTCCGCAAAAGCGTTAATGTCGCGAACTGCAATATCGGCCAGAACTTTACGGTCTATCTTCACGTTGGCTTTAGTCAAGCCATTGATGAAGCGGCTGTAGGACATTCCGCTCAGACGGGCCGCCGCATTGATACGGACGATCCATAAAGCGCGGAATTGGCGTTTTTTCTGTTTACGGTCGCGGTATGCATACTGGCCTGCTTTGATGACCGCTTGCTTGGCAACGCGATAAACCCGGCTTCGTGCGCCGTAGTAACCTTTCGCTTGCTTTAATACTTTTTTATGTCTTGCTCTGGCTGTTACGCCGCGTTTAACTCTAGGCATTATCTACTCCTTGATTAACTGTACGGCATCATGCGTGCGGCCATGCGCACATCTGACGGGTGAATAGTTGCCGGCGAGCGTAACTGTCTTTTTCTTTTAGTCGATTTTTTAGTCAGAATATGACGTCTGTGGGACTGTCCACATTTAAAACCGCCGTTGCCTGTGCGTCTGAAACGCTTGGCAGCTCCACGGTTAGTTTTGATCTTTGGCATTTGTTTGCTCCAATTAATTAAAATAAATCCCTGAGTTGTAACCCAGCAAGGCAAAATGCATGGCCCTGAAGAATTACCGGCATTAGTATATGATGCCTAGCAGCTCATCCTGTGCTGCTCTGTAGAGACTTTGCAAGGCAAAGCCTCTACGAGTTTCGTTGTAATCGTTTGCGCAGTTATTTTTTCTTTTTCGGGGCCATAACCATAACCATTTGGCGGCCTTCCATTTTAGGAAACTGCTCGACGATTGCGAGTTCTTCTAAATCCTTTTCTATCCGCTTCAACAGATCAACGCCGATTTCCCGGTGAGCCATTTCGCGTCCGCGATAACGCAAGGTAATTTTGGTCTTATCGCCTTCGTTAAGGAACTTGGTTAAACTTTTCAATTTAACTTGGTAATCCCCTTCATCGGTTCCGGGTCTGAATTTAATTTCCTTGACCTGAACCTGCTTTTGTTTCTTTTTGGCAATGGCCAGCTTTTTGTTTAACTCAAACTGGTATTTGCCGTAGTTCATCACTTTGCAAACCGGAGGATCCGCATTCGGCGATATTTCCACTAAATCCAGGTCTGCGGCATACGCAATCTGTTTGGCTTCATCTAACGAGATAATACCTAACGCTTCACCATCAGGACCCGTTACCCGCACTCGTCTGGCGGTTATCTGGTCATTCAGGCGCGTTTCATCTTTTTTAGCAGCGATATCCTAATCCTCCAAAAATATTCATTGTCGGCCTGCAATCTCTTGTTTCAACCGTTCGGTAAATTCATGGACTGACAGGCTACCTAAGTCATCACCTTTTTGCGTGCGTACTGTAATGCTTTGTTGTTCTAATTCTTTGTCACCGATGATGACAAGATACGGTACGCGCTGCATAGAGTGCTCGCGGATTTTAAACCCGATCTTCTCATTTCTCAAGTCAATTTTTGCCCGAATGCCTTGTTTTTCAAGGTCTAGCATGACTTTCGACGCATATTCGGCATGTTTGTCGGTAATATTAAGTACCACTACCTGTACTGGAGACAGCCATAACGGGAAGGTTCCGGCATGTTGCTCGATCAAGATGCCGATAAAGCGTTCCAGCGAGCCGAGTATCGCCCTGTGCAACATAACCGGCACTTGCCTTGATCCGTCTTCGGCGATATAGGTGGCATCGAGTCGGCCCGGCATCGAAAAATCCACCTGAATGGTGCCGCATTGCCAGACTCGTCCGATACAGTCTTTTAATGAGAATTCGATTTTAGGGCCGTAGAAAGCGCCTTCGCCCGGCTGCAAATCCCATTTCAAGCCTTTGGTGTTAAGCGCCAGCTCCAGGGCGTTTTCCGCCTTGTCCCAGACCGAATCGTCACCGACCCTGTTTTCGGGGCGGGTGGACAATTTAATGATAACTTCTTCAAAACCGAAATCTTTGTAAACATCGAACAGCATGTCGATAAAGGTCGAGACCTCACTCTGAATCTGGCCTTCGGTGCAGAAGATATGCGCGTCGTCCTGGACAAAGTTCCTGACCCGCATCAAACCGTGCAGGGTGCCGGAAGGTTCGTTACGGTGACAGGAGCCGAATTCCGCCAAGCGGATAGGTAAATCGCGGTAGCTTTTCAGGCCCTGATTATAGATCTGTACGTGGCAAGGGCAGTTCATCGGTTTGATCGCGTAATCACGATTTTCGGAATGCGTGGTGAAAATCATGTCGCCGAATTTTTCCCAGTGCCCGGATTTCTCCCAGAGGGAGCGATCCACGACCTGCGGCGTCCTGACTTCGCCGTATCCGTTTACCCGCAGTTTTTCACGGATGTATTGCTCAACTTGTTGATAGATGACCCAGCCTTTTTCATGCCAGAACACCATGCCGGGAGCTTCTTCCTGAGAATGGAATAAATCCAGAGTTTTCGCCAGTTTGCGGTGATCGCGTTTTTCCGCTTCTTCCAGGCGATGCAGGTAGGCCTGCAAGTCTTTTTTGTCGCCCCATGCCGTGCCGTAAATGCGTTGCAGCATTTCGTTGTCGGAGTTGCCTCGCCAATAGGCACCGGCAATTTTCATTAGCTTAAAGACTTTCAGCTTGCCGGTGCTGGGTACGTGAGGGCCGCGGCACAGGTCGGTAAAGCCGCCTTGCTGATATAAAGACAAGTCTTCGTTGACAGGGATGGATTCGATAATCTCGGCTTTATACGCCTCGCCCAGGTCCTTGAAAAATTTGACTGCCTCATCCCGCGACAGCACTGAGCGATGGATTGGATAATCCTCGCTAGCCAGCTGTTCCATTTTTTTTTCAATGGCGCTCAGGTCTTCCGGCGTAAAAGGTCTTTCATAGGAAAAATCGTAGAAAAAGCCGTTTTCGATAACCGGCCCGATGGTCACTTGTGCGGAAGGAAATAACTGTTTGACGGCCTGAGCCAAAAGATGTGCAGTTGAATGACGAATGACATCAATGCCGTCTTCGTCCTTTGCAGTAATTAGTTGCAGCGTTGCATCCTGATCGATCAAGGTGCTGGCGTCTACCAGATCACCGTTAACCTTGCCCGCCAAAGTTGCTTTGGCTAAGCCCGAGCCGATAGACAGCGCAACGTCCATCACTGTTACAGCGTGGTCGTATTCTCGCTTGGAGCCATCGGGAAGGGTAATTACCGGCATATTGTATTTGTGTTTTAGTGTCTACAATAAAAAAAGCACTGCGGTGCAGTGCTTTAATGTTTGGTAGGCACGAGTGGACTCGAACCACCGACCCCCACCATGTCAAGGTGGTGCTCTAACCAACTGAGCTACGCGCCTGAAGTTAATGCAACTTCGAGCTGGCTATTATACCTATAAATTTTTGTTATGCAACTGTTAAGCCAATATTTGCTCTTGTAGAGCATTGATATTGGCTTTAATAGTTACTGTTTTTCCAGCAAATAATCCAGCCAAAGATTAGACAATTTTTCCTGCACGGTATTTTGCCGCAACCTGGCATTCAAATGCGGGAAATCGACCTTGTCCAAATCCTGGTCCTGATTGTAGCAGGAGTATACGAACACTTCCTTGCCGGTTTCTGCATCGACATGTTTGCACAAGCACTGGGCGCAAATGCCTTTCATCATGCATTGCATCGGCGAGTTGATCGAGCCGATCGCGTGATGCGCTTTGTTCAGATAGGGCTTCAGCACATCAAAGCGGGCGCTTTTCACTGCCGCCATCATGCGATCCGAGCCGATTACGATCAGGTGATCGACATCGGCCAGCGAAATGGGCTGTTCGCCTAATTCGCCTTGGGCGTAAGCCAGCATGCATTCCAGGATATTGCCGACAAAGGTCTTGTCCTGCGGACGGGTCGGGGTAATCGCGGTGACGCCTTCGCCTCTATCGACCGACCAGATGATAATGTCGGCGGCGGCTTCGACGTCCTCGACCTTGAAGCGGTCTTGCGCGTATTTGTAACCGGCGAAATAAATGACCTTATTGCCGGCCGCCCGTAACGCCTTGCCGATCGAGAACAATACCGCGTTGCCCAAACCGCCCCCGAGCAACAATACGGTTTCGCCGGTCGGGATTTCGGTCGGTGTGCCGGTCACGCCCATCAGCACCAGCGGATCGCCGACTTTCCAGGTGGCACACAGCCGAGAAGATGAGCCCATTTCCAGTGCAATCAGCGAAACCGTGCCTTTTTCTTTGTCGACTTCCGCGCCGGTCAGCGCCAGACCTTCGGCGGCGAGCACCGTGCCTTCGACGACAGGCGCGAAAGCTTCGTAGTTTTGCACGCGGTAAAATTGTCCGGGTTGGAATTTTTCCGCAGCCATCGGCGCTTTGACCACGACTTCGACAATGGTCGGCGTCAGGCGGTTAATGGCGACGATAGTGGCTTTAAGCGATTCGTCCATCCGGGCGAATAAGGCTTTCAACGCCGCATCGCGTTCCGGCTGTTGCACGGGATTTAATCCGGCCAATTCTTTTTCAAACAGCTTGACCACGTAAGGGTAGCCGTTCTTGGCGCTGGCCATGGCCTTGACCACGTTGCCCGCGTAAACCGGGTGGTTGTCGCCGTAGAAGCTGATAAATTTGCCGTCTTTTTGGTAAGATGTCAGCGGCGCGGGTTTGCCCAGCTTAGGCAATGCTTCATCGTGCATCGGAACCAATTCGACTGAGTCGTTGTTCCATTCAGGTTGATAACGTTGGAAGAACCATTTGTCCATCACAAAGGTGTCAGGATATTCGCTTTGATAAATGGTGTTCGGCGATGTGCCTGCTGCAACGTACAAGCTGCGCAACGGCACGGTGACATTCTGCCCGGAATTGTTCCAGCGGCCGTCTTCCAATACCAGTTTTTCAAACTCGACTGCGTTCAGGTGTCCGAATTCGTCGGCTTCTGCGCTGAGCGGGCTCATGCCTTCGGCCAAGGCGATGCCTTCTTCCAGGGCTTTGACGATTTCTTCGTGATTTTGCCGATACGCGGGTGCATCGCTTATGCCTTTGCGGTAGAACAGCGTGACGCCGCCCCAGGCTTCGACCAGTGGTTGGAAATTGGGCAGGTCACCGGCCGCTTCGGCGCGTTGGCGTTCGGCGTGTATGGCTTTGCCGTGCGCCAGGAATTCATCGAGTATGATAGTTTCTTCCTGGTCATAACGGCTGCGCACGGCTTGCTCACCATATCTGGCAACCAGCGTATCGTAACGATGCAGGATTTTTTCGACCTGTACCGGATAATAGGCCAGCAATTCGGTTGCGGTGTCCATCGCGGTCAAGCCGCCGCCGATAACGCCGGCAGGCAAACGCACCTGCAGGTTTGCCAGCGAAGAACTCTTGGCTGCGCCGGTTAATTGCAGCGCCATCAGGAAATCCGAGGCTTTGCGTATGCCGCGCATCAGATTGTTTTTCAGGCCGATAACAGTGGGTTGGCCTGCGCCCGAAGCGATACAGATATGGTCGAAGCCCATTTTCCACGCATCTTCAATAGTAATCGTGCCGCCGAAACGGACGCCGCCGTAAGAGCGGAACGCCGCGCGCCGTTGCAGGGTCAGGTAAATGACTTTCAGGAAGTTTTTGTCCCAGCGCACGGTAATGCCGTATTCGGCCACGCCGCCGAAACCGGCCAGGATGCGTTTGTCCAGATCTTCGTACAGGTCTTGGAAGTTCACGATCGGCGCGGGCAGGTTGTTGCTGTCGCCGGTCAATTCCACCGGCAGCGGCTCCAGTTTCAGGCCGTCGATACCGGCGACGCCGAAGCCTTCATTCAATAAATAATGGCTCATCGTGTAACCGGCGGGGCCGAGGCCGACCACCAGCGCGTTTTTGCCGTTGTAAGGCAGCATGTACGGACGCTTGACGTTCAGCGGGTTCCAGTGGGTCAGCAGGCTGTAAATTTCAAAGCCGTAGGGCATGAACAACACGTCGGTCAGTACGCTGGTTTCGATTTGCGGAATGTCGACCGGATCGGTTTTTTGGTAGATACAGCCTTTCATGCATTCGTTGCAGATACGGTGGCCGGTGCCGGGGCACATCGGGTTGTCGATCGCAATAATCGCCAGCGCGCCGATATTGTCGCCTTGGCGTTTGACCAAGTGCATTTCGGAGATTTTTTCGTCCAGCGGGCAGCCGATGGTGGTCACGCCCAGCGGATCGACCTTGAAGGTATTGGTTTTTTTATTGCGCATGCCTTTGGAGCAGGAATCGGTATCGCGCTCGTGGCAGTAAATGCAATGGTTGACTTCGGACAGTACCTGGCGCTGGTTATAACGCGGATCGGTCAGTTTAAAACCGTCCCTGCGGCGGCGGTGTTCCTGCTCGCCCATCCAGGCCTTGAATTCGCCGCGATCGACCAGTTCATGCTCGACCAGATGGTCGAAATCGCGTTTTCCAGGCAGTTTGAAGCTCGGCCAGCTCGCTACCACGTCGTTATCCTGCTGGGCGACAAAACTCCAGCGCAGAACGATGTCCATCAGGCCGTTGATAAATTCAGCCAAGTCTTGCTGGCCGATGATGTCTTTAAATTCGATTGCCGCTTCTTGATGTGCGGAGAGTTTGGCGCGTAGCGCTTCTGCAACCAAATCGGCATTTTCGTAATCGCTGTCTTTGCCTTTGGCAACCAGCTTGTAATGACTGTACAGCAATCCGATAGCTGCGCCGACGCGGGCAACGCGATGTTCGGCGTCTTCATCCTGATTGGCCTCGGGAAAGCCCGCTTCAATCAGCAGGTCAAAACGGTTCAGAACGTCGGGGATGGCCCAGTCGCTGGCATCCTGGCCTTTAAAGAAGAACGCGAGCTTATCGACGATTTCATTCTTATAGGTAAAAATGGTATCGATTTCATCCTTGATTTTTGCGCCCTGAGCCTGGTGTTGCTCGGAAACATTAAAAAGTGTGGCGACAAACTGACCGACATAAGGCCCCATCCGCACCAGCAGATCGGAAACAGTCTCTGGTGCCAACCCTTCGCCCTGATTTTCGCGGTAAGCCTTGAATTCGCTATGCAGCTCTGAATCATGGCGTTCAACCGACGCATCAAATACATCCAGCAAATCTTTTAGACGCGCAGAATCGTATAAATCGGAGTAGTTAAAGCCGGGGATGCCTAGGGTAAGATTGTGTTGTTCCATAGTTCTCGTGTTTGATTAGTTCGTTTGTTCATGCAGGCCAGATAAGAAACGGCTTTATCTGTACTTAAAAGGTTACCGAAAAGACTAACAAAACTATATATTATAAGCAGATATGACTTCTTTAGCCACCGATAATCGTTTTTATTGTAGGAGATTGAGACAAGTTACCGATCCGCAATCAGGCATACGATGTCGGCATTTTTTCCCTGAGTTTTAAAAATCGCTGATACCGCGTCATTGAAATATCCCTGTTTTCCGCAGCCGCACGCACCGCGCAGCCTTTATCAACCAGATGGCGGCAGTCCTTGAACTGGCATTTATCAATCAACGGCTGGAATTCGCGGTAGCCGTAAGCCAGTTGTTGTTCGGTCAGGCCTGCCAGCCCGAAGATGGCGACGCCGGGGCTGTCGATTAAATCGCCGCCTTCGGCCATGTGGTACAGCGTTGCGGCGGTGGTGGTGTGCCGCCCGTGTTTGGTGGTTGCCGAGATGGTGTTGGTTTTCAGTTCCTTGTCGGGAATAATCGCATTGGTCAGCGATGACTTACCGACGCCGGATTGCCCCGCTAGAATACTGACTTGATCTTTTAAGGCGCGTTTCAATTCATCCAGGCCAGAACTCTTCGCTGCGCTGACCCGGTACAGCGCGTAGCCTAGGTTGGTATAGTCCAGCAGTTCCTGTTCAATACCGGCCGATTGTGCCAGATCGGTTTTATTCAGCACCAGAGCCGCGTCGATATTGCGGTTTTCGCAAATCGCCAAGTATTGGTCTATCAGCAAAAAATCGCAGTACGGCTCGACCGCAAAGACGACAAAAACGGTATCGATATTGGCGGCAACCGGGCGGGTCTTGCCGTTTCTGGACGGGCGCATCAACAGCGAACGCCGGGGCTGGATTTCTTCTATGCGGCCTTGGTCGGGCGAGGATTGCGTCCATAACACCCGGTCGCCGACTGCGACGGTTTCAAGCCGCCGCAGGGTTTGGCAAAGCACGATTTTGTCGCCGTGTTCAACCGCAATGCCCTGGCCTAGATGGGAGATGACCAGTCCTTCGATTAACTCAGACACGTATTTTGGATTCTAAATTGGCGATACGGATAGCCGCAGGCGGGTGGCTGTAATGGAAAGCGGAATACAGTGGGTCCGGCGTCAAGGTGCTGGCGTTTTCTTCAAACAGCTTGACCAGCGCGCTGACCAGTTTTTCGGCTTTGGCGTTGTTTGACGCGAAATCATCGGCTTCAAATTCGAATTTGCGCTGAAAATAGGCGGTGATCGGCTGCATAAAAAAGGTAAACGACGATGACACCAACATGAACAATAATAATGCGGCGGCGTGCGACGGCTGCTGTACGCCCAGGCCGTTGTAAAACCATGGCTGGTCGATCAGCCAGCCTAAAATCGCAAAGCTGATCAGCGTCATAACGGCATTGGCAACCAGCATCTTGATCGTGTGCTTGCACTTGAAGTGTCCCAGTTCGTGAGCCAGTATGGCTTCCAGCTCTTCATCCTCCAACGAGTTGACCAAGGTGTCGAAAAACACGATACGTTTGTTGTTGCCGAGGCCGGTAAAGTAAGCGTTGCCGTGGCCTGAACGCTTGGAGCCGTCCATGATGAAGATGCCCTGGCTGCTGAAACCGCAGCGGGCAAGCAAACCCTGAATACGCTCTTTTAACGAGCCTTCTTCCATCGGGGTGAATTTATTAAATAACGGCGCGATCACGGTAGGGAACAGCCAGCTCATCAACAGCGCAAAGCCCATCAAGATGCCCCAGGCCCATAACCACCACAGCGAGCCGATGCTGTCCATGACCCACAGGATTAAAGCCAGCAACGGCATGCCGATCGCGGCGATCAAAACCAGTTGCAGCAGTTGGTCCTTGATGAATTGCTGCGGGGTGCTTTTGTTAAAACCGAATTTTTCCTCAATCACAAACGTTTGGTAGACGCTGCTGGGGATTTCAACCAGCGTCATGACCAGGAACACGCTGCCTACAGCCACCAAACCCGCCATCAACGGGCTGGAAATTATCGATGCCCAAAACTCGAAAGCGAAATTAATCCCGCCGCCGAGAGTCATCACTAACAGCAGGATAACGCCGATGAGGCTGTCTATATCGCCCAGTTTGCTTTTTTCCAGCGTGTAGTCGGCCGCTTTTTGATGGGCTTCCAGCGAGACGGTGTTTTTGAACGCTTCGGGCACCGCTGATCGGTGTTTGGCAACATAATTGGCGTGTCGCTTAGCCAGCCAAAACTGGACTGAAAAAGAAAGGGTTAGCGCGATTAAAAAGACGATGGTAAAGCTGTTCATGAGCCGGATTCTTCAAAGTTTAAGGTTAGACGTACAGATTAGCCAATGCTACACTAACCGCCCCCTTATATACAATGGAATCGACAAATGGCGCAGGACCCATCGCATCTTATCTGGATAGACCTCGAAATGACCGGGCTGGACCCTGACAGCGATCTGATTATCGAGATTGCTACGATTATTACCGATAAAGATTTGAATATTCTGGCCCAAGGTCCGGTGTTGGCTGTGCATCAGTCCGATGCGGCGTTGGCGGAAATGGACGAGTGGAACCAGCAGCACCACGGACAATCCGGCTTAATCGAACGGGTCAAAGCCTCCACTATCGATACCGCGGAAGCGGAACGGCAAACGCTTGAATTTTTAAAGCAATGGGTGCCGGAAAATACCTCGCCGATCTGCGGCAACAGCATCGGCCAGGACAGACGCTTTTTGTACCGTTACATGCCTAAGCTGGAAGCGTATTTTCATTACCGCAATATCGATGTTTCAACGGTTAAAGAGCTGGCCGCCCGATGGGCGCCGCAGGTAAAAGACGGTTTTCAAAAAGCGTCCTCGCATCAGGCCTTGGACGATATTATCGAGTCGATTGAAGAGCTGCGTTATTACCGCGAGCACTTCATCAGGTTTTAACTTATGAACCAGATCCTTGCTGTTGCGCTGGGCGGATCGTTCGGAGCAGTGATTCGCTTCCTGGTGTCATCGGGCATTTACCAGTGGCTGGGGCGCGGCTTTCCGTATGGGACCTTAGTCGTCAACGTGATCGGCTCGTTTATGCTCGGCTTGCTGACCGAATCGCTGATGCAGCAACGCATCACCATCACCTTCGAATACAGGGCAGCCATTTTGGTTGGCTTTATCGGCGCGTTTACCACTTTCTCCACGTTTTCCTTGGAAACGTTTTATCTGATAGAGCAGGGCAATTTAACCAAAGCGGCGCTGAATATATTCACCAGCGTTACGGCCTGCATAGTGGCGATCTGGATCGGCTTGCTGTGCGGCAGAGGGCTGTTTTATTATGCGGGCGGCGTTATCCAATGGTCGGGCGGCATGATCCCTTATGCGTTGATGACCATTAACGCGATAGGCGCGTTTTTGATCGGCATCATCGCGACTATTTTATTGCAGAAAGTGGCGCTGGCCGTGGAATACCGCGTCGTATTGACCGTGGTCTTGGTGGGCGTCTTTTTAACCCTGTCCGGCTTATATCTGCTGCTGTATTTGGTGGAGCATGGATATTCATTCGACGCCAATTTGAATTTAATGCTGGGCACGTTTGTCGGCAATGGCCTGATTTGTGTTTTGGTGATTTGGATGGGTTTGCTGGTGGGCAGGCAGATTTAGAGGCGAAAGGCAAAGGGCGAAAGGCTCATGTTTTTTTCGCCCTTTGCCTTTCGCCTTTGGCCTCATATATATTTTATCGTTCCCACGCTCCGGCGTGGGAATGCAGTCTGCGCCGCTCCAGCGGCGCGAAGTCAACTACACAATTTTATTAAAGGTAACTACGCAATCATGTTAGATCCCCGCTTATTCAGAACCGAGCTTGATTTTGTTAAGGAACAGCTTAACAGGCGTTCATTCGATTTTAACCCAGAGTATTACTCCGAGTTGGAAGCCCGGCGCAAAGACATCCAGGTTAAAACTCAGGAATTACAAAATGAACGCAACAGCAGCTCGAAAGCCATCGGCATCGCCAAAGCCAAAGGCGAAGACGTGCAGCCGCTGTTGGATCAGGTTCAGCATTTGGGCGACGAGCTGAAAGCCGCGGAAACCGAATTGTCCGATATTCAGGCGAAAATGACCGCCCTGATGGAAGGCATCCCCAACATCCTCGATGAATCCGTGCCGAACGGCAAGAGCGAGGACGACAATCTCGAAATCAGCCGCTGGGGTGAGATCTCGAGCTTCGATTTCGAGCCAAAAGATCATGTCGATTTAGGCGCGAAGATAGGCATGGATTTTGAGCTGGGCGCAAAAATCGCCAGCGCAAGGTTCGTCGTATTAAACGGGCCGCTGGCGCGCCTGCAACGAGCCATCATCCAGCTGATGCTCGACACCCATACTACCGAACACGGTTACAGCGAAACCTACGTGCCGTTCCTGGTCAATGCCGACAGCTTGCGCGGCACAGGCCAGCTGCCCAAGTTTGAAGCCGACCTGTTCAAGGCCAGCGATGATCCTGCCTTATACCTGATCCCGACCGCCGAAGTGCCGGTCACCAACATCGTCAGGGACGTGATTATCGACGCAAAGGACCTGCCGCTTAAATTCGTCTGCCACAGCCCCTGTTTCCGTAGCGAGGCCGGCGCCTACGGCCGCGACGTAAGGGGCATGATCCGCCAGCACCAATTCGAAAAAGTCGAAATCGTGCAAATCGTTGCACCAGAAGATTCAGTCCGTGCTCATGAAGAGTTAACCAGCCATGCGGAAGCCGTGCTGAAAAAACTCAACCTGCCTTATCGCAGGATGTTGTTATGCGCAGGCGATACCGGCTTTTCATCAAGCAAAACCTATGACCTGGAAGTCTGGCTGCCGGGACAAAACACCTATCGGGAAATATCATCATGCAGCAACTTCAAAGACTTCCAGGCGCGCCGTCTGCAAGCGCGTTGGCGCAACCCGGAAACCGGCAAACCCGAGCTGGCGCATACCCTGAACGGTTCAGGTCTGGCGGCGGGCAGAACCCTGATTGCGGTCATGGAAAATTATCAGGATGCAGAAGGACGTATCCATATTCCTGAGGCGTTGCGGCCTTATATGGGCGGTTTGGAAGTTATTGGATAGCGCTTTTGCGGACGAGGCATATCGTCTCGTCTGTAATGTTTGATTTATCTTGATAGACGCAGGATGCGCTTCGTACCTCGGCGCATCCTGTGCGCTTTTGATTGGCAGATAGATAGTTATTAAACTTCCTAAACAATTTGAGTGAACAGATGGCAGAAACTTCTAAAGTTACACCAGGTATTAATCCAAATCTAAATCTTGAACACTTTAGTGAGGAAGAGAAGAACGTTATAAAAAAACTTAGTTCAGATTGGTATATCACCAATGGTGGTGGAGTTATAAAGCTTGCCGCAACGAGTTCTTATAAATATTTTTTACTCAAACCTACACCCACTCTTCAAGAGTTATTCAATATAGAAAGGGAAATTATCGCGGTTTTCAGTGACTATAGTGACTTTGAACCAAGAACGTTAGATGCTTTTGATTATGCAATTAATAAACATCAAGAGCTCCGTATTGAAAGAGTTTGCAGTGTATTAATTAGCAGAGATAAAAATATAGAAGTAAGAATCCGTGATCTTTTAAAGAGCGATGCGGAGTATCAAATCATCGTGCCTTTTAATTTCAAGGAGATTCTAGAGAATTCTGACTCATTTTTTGTTCGCAATCGTTTTCGAGAGTATTTTTACAGTAGAGATTTATTTTCTTTTCAAGCACCTTTAAAGAAAGATCTGTATTTTTTTGGTAGAACTGATTTAGTACATACATTAGTCAATCGGCATCGCAGCAGCGAAAACGCTGGTTTGTTTGGTTTACGCAAAACTGGTAAAACATCAATTATTTTTGGAATCAGAAGAGTTATAGAAGTACAGGGTGGTGTTTCTGTCTTTATTGACTGCCAAAATCCCAGTTTTCACAAAAAACGATGGTTTTCAGCTTTGCGGTATGTCATTGATGAATTAAAGTCTCAAAACAAATTTAGTGTAAAAACATCTGACGAATCTAAGTATTCTGAGGAAGAAGCAGCTACCACATTTGAAAAAGACTTGCTTAAAATATATGGCGGAATAAAAAAGAAAAATTTTTTACTTATTTTTGATGAAATTGAGCATATTACACCTGGAATATCAGCGTCCGAGCATTGGAAAAACGGATCAGATTTTGTTTTCTTTTGGCAAGCTCTACGCTATATTTTTCAAAAGCATAATCAGCTGTTCACATACTTAATAGCAGGAACAAACCCAAAATGTGTAGAAATAGATAGGATAAACGGTGTTGATAATCCTATTTTTTGTCAAATACCATATGAGTACATTCCGTCTTTTGACGTTCCTCAGACTAGAGAGATGGTCAGAACACTCGGTCGGATTATGGGACTACAGTTTGATGAACCTATTTATTCCAAGTTAACAGAAGATTTTGGAGGACATCCTTTTTTAATAAGAAATGTTTGTAGTGTTATAAATAAACTTGTTTCTGAAGAGCAACGACCAGTTCGTATAGACAAATCTGTTTATGAGCAAGGAGTCAGGATTTTTAATGAACAATACTCTAATTATATTGAAATGATTCTTACTGTTCTAAAGGAGTATTATAATGATGAGTATGAAATGTTAAAGTATCTCGCCTTGGGTGATATGGAGATGTTTAATGGGTTTTCTAATATTTCAAAAGAATATACTAATCATTTGCTCGGATATGGCATTCTCGACAGAAACTTGGGTAGCTTTACGTTTAAGATTGAATCAATTAAGATTTTTCTGGTTGAGGCTAATAAATATAAAAAGTTAAATCTTTCAGAGAAAGAAATGCTTGCTGAAATATCTGAAAGACGAAATAGCATAGAACCTAAACTTAGAGAAATTGTTCGAAAGGGTTTGCGGCAATGTTATGGAGAAAGTGAAGCTAAAAGCAAAGTCTTAGATATATATGGCGAGAAAAGAAAAAGTAAGTATAGTCCTTATTCATATAAGGATATTTTTGACCCTAAGAAGTCAGAAATATATTTTGAGGATATTAGAAAAATAATTGAAAAAGAGTGGCAAGTTTTCGAGAATCTTTTTGGTAAAGATAAGCAATCTTTTAATGCGGCAATGCAGGCAGTCAATAAATATAGAGCAGATGCTCATGCTAAATTAGTTACAAAAGAAGAAATGGACTGTTTTAGGGTTTTTGCAACGAAATTAGAAAACTATATTAGTGAACAAGATTAAGATTATTGGTGGTTGTGGCATGACAAGAGCATGGATACTCTGTTCAAAGTCAATCTCATTTCATTGGTCTTTAGCTATCCGACAGCCGAGTAGGTAGGGCAACATCTTTTCGTTGCCCGACATTTTGACTCAGAATAAATTGGGCAAATCACGAGCTCCATGTATGACACGGACAATCTGGATACCATCCTGTACGGTGCGGCACAAAATCAAATAGCTACCCACCGAAAAATAGCGAAGTTCCGGGGCAATATCGGGCCTCAATCGTCCCATCAACGGATTATCTGCAAGCGCATGGAAGCGCTCTCGATGTCGTCAAGCACACGATCCGCGGCTCCGGGGTTATCCTGAGCGATATAAATCCATATATCAATCAGGTCTTCCTCGGCTTGTGCGGTTCGTTGAATCACAGGTATGAAAGTCTAATATTTCTAGTGCTGCTCTGTGTCTTGAGACAAAAGCCGTTGCCGGGCTTTTGCTTTAATCGCGCTCATATCGGTTAAATGACCAGGGCCGCTGTCCAGTCCGGCCTGCCAAAGGTTACGCAACTCCTCGATTTCATTCTGTTGCAAGGAACGTTTCAGCTTCCAATCGCGCAAAGCCTCGCGGATAACCTCGCTACTGTTGGCATATTCGCCGCTTTCGACGCATTGGCGAACAGCCTCCGCCATTTCAGGGGATAAAGCGATACTAAATTTTTCAACATGAGCCATGATAAGAACCTCCTGATTTCATGGTAGTAATAATTCCTTCCAATAGCAATATCTCTGGATTTTTTGCAAGCTTGTCATAAGAGTCATTTTGGTATATTTTCTATACCATGATTAAATTTGAATTTGATGAAAACAAGAGTCACTCAAATCTTGAAAAGCATGGTATTGATTTTGTGGATGCTCAGCAGCTTTGGGATGATGCTGATTTGCTTGAGATCCCGGCAAAAACAGCAGATGAACCACGTTTCTTGGTTATTGGCATGATTGCCGGAAAACATTGGTCTGGCGTGATTACATATCGAAAGGATTGCATAAGAATTGTGTCCGTTCGCCAGTCACGAAAAGAAGAGGTAGCCTTGTATGAAAGCTGATGAATTCGATAAAAAATTTGATGAGGATGGTGACATTCTGGATGCTTTGGACTTATCCAAAGCAAAGAGAACTATGCAGGATCAGAGGCGTGTGAATGTTGACTTTCCCGCTTGGATGATCGAATCCTTAGATAAAGAAGCCGACCGGATCGGGGTGACGCGTCAGTCCATCATAAAGGTATGGTTAGCTGAGCGCCTTGAAGAATTGGCTGCTAACAAAGCATTGCAACGAGCAAGTCGCTGAGTTTATTGCTTTATCACTCCAACTCAGGAGCGATGTAAAACTCCGAGCGATTGCATCTGTCGAATCAACGCAACCGCGTGCCGCTTACCGCATCATAAATCGCAGTTTCCTGTGCCAGCTCGCCGACTTTGCCGTGAACGATAAAAATATTGGAATCCACAAAGGTTTTTAGCAGTTTTCTCGATTCTTTGATGGCGGGCCGGGTCGTGGGGTTGGCGCTGGTGGATACCAGCGGGCTGCCGAATTGGGCGCATAAATCGCGGGCTATCGGGTGATTGGTTACTCTGACGGCCAAGGATTGATGTTCGCCTTTAAGCCATTTCGGAACCCAGGGCTGGGCCGGAATAACCCAGGTCACAGGGCCGGGCCAAGTGGGGGTTATGCGCTCGATGATGGTTTGGTTTAAGACGAGGTAGGGCCGCAGTTGCTCCAGGGATGAGGCGATCAGTATCAGGCCTTTCTCTATCGGGCGTTGTTTGATGTCGAGCAGGGTCATCACCGCCGCTTCGTTAAGCGGGTCGCAGCCTAAGCCGTAGACGGCTTCTGTGGGGTAAGCAATCACTGCGCCGGCCTTGAGATGACGGACGGCGTTTTTTATCTTGAATAGGGGGTGATAGGGCATTTTTTAGTTTACCGAGGCTAAGTTGCTTTTTCTTTGAACTCATTCATCACGCCATCAGTGCCTCATTCAATTCGCCGCGCCGATAAATCACTACCCCGATGCGATCAATATGGGCTTTCAAACCTTCGTGTTTCAGGCTTTCGTAATGGGTTACGTCAAACAGGTAAGGGGTGGGCAGGTTGTCCAGTGCTTCGAGCAAGTCCGCCGAGCAGTCGGTAGGGCTGCTGAAGGCCAGGTCGATGTCGGAGCCTCGTTCATAATTGCCTTTGGCGCGAGAGCCGTAAATCTTGACCCAAACAATTTCCGGATATCGCTGCAAGCAAGCCTGAATAGCCGCCAGAGTCTCCGCGCTTAAACCGAACATCAAGCCAGCCTTGCGAGCAGGTATTGATGAAGTTGCTCCAGCCCTCCCATATAACGCTGGCAAATATGGCTTACCGCTTTGAGCGCGCGGGCCTCGTCGTAAGTGTGGGCCATCAGGTTGCGGTCTTCAAGCATGTCTATCCACAGCTGGCCGTCGATGATGATGTCGTTAGCAAAAGCCTGTTTGATGACTTCCCGCGGCAGCTTCACGTCGATGCCGTTGTACTTGAGGTAGTCCTTCATGGTTTTCCATGACAGCTCAAAGGTCATTTCAAACGCCTTGATCAGCGCCATTTGGATCAAGTCATTGTTGGGAGTTTGCGCGTTGGCCTGTACGGCGTGCTGTAGCCTTTGATAAGCCGATTGCAGATTTTCGTAGCGTTGTTTCCAGCGGATGTCTTGTTGTGTGTTCATGCGATCAGTGCCTCGTTGAGTCCGTCCAGCAGCGACTCCATTTTTGCTCCGAACAGTTTGGGCTAAGTGGGTTCGTTTCCGTTTCGCGAAGCTGGAGCTTCGCCATTAGCAGTTCCCAATCTGGAGAGACTGTGAAAGTATTGTAAAAACCGGTTTAAAAAACTTTTTTCAAGTTATTGATTTTTTTAGATAATTTCTGGATTGCAAACCTAGGTTTGCACTCCAAATTCTTAATACTTTCACAGTCTCTTGAGATTGGGAACCAGCCGAGTGAGCCGGATGCCGACGCTACTTAGGCCCCAGTACATCCGCCGGATCGCCCTCATACGGCGTTGCGTATTTGCAGTCTTTTTGCGGGCAAACTTTTTCAACACCGCGCCGTTTGGTTTCCTTGACGGTCAATATAGGCCACGCGCATTCCGGGCAGCTTTCTTTGATCGGCGCGTTCCATAATGCGTAATCGCATTTCGGGTATTCCGAGCATGAATAGAATATCTTGCTGTTCCGGGACTTGCGCTTGAGAATGTTGCCCTTTTTGCATTGCGGGCACTCGACGCCGGTATCCATCGGTTTTTCCAACGGTTCGATATGCTTGCATTTGGGATAAGCGCTGCAACCGATAAATTTGCCGTAGCGTCCGGTCTTGATGACTAAAGGCGATTCGCATTTAGGGCAGACGCGGCCTTCCACGACTTCGGGCTCGTCGCCGGCGCCGCCATCGTCGTTCAGGTTCCGGGTATAGGAGCACTCGGGATAGTTGGTGCAGCCGATAAACCGGCCGTTCCGGCCTAAACGGATCGACAGCGGGCTGCCGCAATCGGGGCATTTTTCGTCGATGGCTTCCTGGGTGACATCCTTGCGCTGGACGCTTTCTTCTTTTTCCTGAATCAGCGTGGTGAAAGGTTGCCAGAAATCGCGCATTAACGGTATCCAGTCCTTTTCTCCCCGCGACACAGCATCCAGTTCGTCTTCCAGGTTAGCGGTAAAATCGTAATCGACGTATTTGGTGAAATGCTCGGTCAGGAATTTGTTGACGATTCGGCCGACATCGGTCGGGTAGAAGCGTTTGCCGTCCAGAGTCACGTATTCGCGGTTTTGCAGGGTCGAAATAATCGACGCATAGGTCGATGGACGTCCGATACCGTGTTCTTCAAGGGATTTTACCAGGCTGGCTTCGCCGTAGCGTGGCGGCGGCTCGGTGAAGTGCTGTGCGGCATTGATGTCGTTAAGCTGGACCGGGCGGCCTTCTTCCATCGGCGGCAGGAAGCTTTCCTTGTCGTCGCTCTCGTTGCTGTCGTCTTTGCCTTCCAGATAGGCGGCCATGAAGCCGGGATGGGCGATTGTGGAGCCGGTCGCCCTGAATACGTGTTTGCCGTCGCCGCAGGTCAAGTCGACGGCGACCATGTTCAGCGTCGCATGAATCATCTGGCAAGCGATCGTGCGCTTCCAGATCAGTTCGTAGAGTTTGAACTGTTCGATGCTCAGGTGCGCTTTTAGCTGGCTCGGCAAGTACCTTGGATAAGTCGGGCGTATCGCTTCGTGCGCTTCCTGGGCGTTTTTCGATTTGGTCTTAAAGACTCGAGGTTCTTTCGGCACATTTTCAGCGCCGTAGTTTTCGGCAATCAGCGCGCGAATTTCCTCGACGGCGTCTACCGACAGGTTGACCGAGTCGGTACGCATATAGGTGATCAAACCGGCAGTCTCGCCGCCTATATCGATGCCTTCGTAAAGCTGCTGGGCGACTATCATCGTGCGCTTGGTGGTGAAGCCCAGTTTGCGCGAGGCTTCCTGTTGCAGCGTCGAGGTGATGAACGGCGGGGCAGGGTTGCGTTTTTGCTGTTTCTTTTCCAGCTTGGCGACCATTAATTGGCCGTCGGCGGCATCCAGCAAGGTTTGCTTGGTTTTTTCCGCCAGCTCTTCATCGGTGATGCTGAATTGCGTGACTTTTTCGCCGTCAAACTGGGTCAGTTTGGCTTTGAAGGCTTGATCCTGCGCGGTCAATGCAGCGTCGATCGTCCAGTATTCGCGGGATTTAAATGCCTCGATTTCCAGTTCGCGCTCGACGATCATGCGTAAGGCGGGGCTTTGTACGCGGCCTGCCGACAGACCGCGGCGGATTTTTTTCCATAACAGCGGCGACAGGTTAAAGCCGACCAGATAATCCAACGCGCGGCGCGCCTGTTGGGCATTGACCAAATTGATCGCAACTTCTTCCGGGTTGGCGATGGCTTCGGTGACGGCTTTTTTGGTGATTTCATGGAACACAACCCGGTACACCGGCTTGTCTTTGAGCAGTTTTTTTTCTTTTAGCAGCTCAAGCAAATGCCAGGAAATGGCTTCCCCTTCTCTATCAGGGTCGGTCGCCAGATATAAGGCGTCCGAGGCTTTAAGGGCTTTGCTGATGGCTTGTACGTGTTTTTGGTTGCGGTCGATGACTTCGTATTTCATTGCGAAGTCATGATCCGGGTCGACAGCGCCTTCTTTGGGGATCAGGTCGCGCACATGTCCATATGAGGCCAGAACCTGAAAATCTTTGCCTAAGTATTTTTCTATGGTTTTGGCTTTTGCAGGCGATTCTACGATGACGAGATTTTTACTCATTTATTTAAAAGGATGAAAGGCGAAGGGCTAAAGACGAAGGGCGAAGGGCTAAAGGCGAAAGTGTACGTTTTTTGCCTTTAGCCCTTCGCCTTTCGCCTATTTTTTAATGCAAATAAGTTGGGATAAGGTCATACACAATATCTTCCATTCTGGAGAAGGCGATTTCCTCATCCGGTTGGCTGAGCAATACCATCAGCACGATCCATTTTAGCTTTTCCATCGATATTTCTTCGTTTTCCAGCGCCATGGCCCGGTCGATGACAATTTCCCGGTTGGCTGAGTTCAGGATGCCGCTGTTTTCAAGAAATGTGAGCAAGTTGCGGCATTCGAGATCGAGTTTGGCCTTTTCCTGAGTGCAGAAAATGCGGAATGCTGGCGAGGCGGATGCTTTTATCGCCCGTTGCAGGCTAAGCGACTCCAGCCAGTCGAAGGCTTTATTGACCTCGATTTGCTCAAAGCCCGCTTCCAACAATTCTGTTCTGACGATGTCGCTGTCCGGAAGAATTTCAATTTCATCTTCCATGTAGTTTTCGAATAAGTACATCAGGACATCAAAAATATTTTCTTTCATGGGCTCTTGGTTGGTTATTTGATTCGAGTATAGCAACCTCCGGGAGTTGCCTCTATGTAACCTTGCAGTTCCAGAATCAGTAACATTGACGAAATAACCTCGACGGATTCGTTGGCGTTTTCAACCAGCGTATCGATAGAAGTTGGGCTAAACATGACAAGATTCAATAATGTTTGTTGCTCCAGGTCAAGTGTTGATTGCATTGTCGGTGGGGTGAAATTTTCATCCTGTTGATTATATTGATTTAGTTCTTCGAGAATATCTTGGGTTGTTTCGACAAGCTTCGCCCCTTCGCGGATTAATGCGTTGCAACCGCGGGCCAGCGGGTTATGAATGGAACCGGGTATCGCAAACACTTCGCGGTTTTGTTCGAGCGCCATCCGGGCCGTAATCAGCGAGCCGCTTTGTTTGGCGGCTTCAACCACCAGCAAGCCTTGGCACAGGCCGCTGATAATGCGGTTGCGTCGGGGAAAATGGTTGGCTTTGGCGGTCGTGCCGGGCGGGAATTCCGAAATTATCGCGCCGGTATTGACGATTTCGGTGGCCAAGTCCTTATGACAGGCAGGGTAGACACGATCCAGCCCGGTTCCGGCTACCGCAATCGTATAGCCGTTGGCCTTTAATGCGCCCTGATGGCCGGCTGCATCAATGCCTAAAGCGAGTCCGCTGGTAATTACAAAACCGTATCGGCTCAGGATTTTGGCAAAGTTAAAGGCGATGTCCAGGCCTGAAGTCGAAGGGTTGCGGCTGCCTACGATTGCAATCTGCGGCAGCGATAGCAATTCAGGGTTGCCGCGCACGAACAGAATAGGCGGAGGATCGGCGATTTCCTTTAACAGCGGCGGATAGTCCGCGTCGTCGAGGGTGATTGCGCTGTTGTTGTCTTGATTCAGCCAGTTCAGGTCGTAGTCGATACGAGACCAGTCAGGATTCCTGATCGCATTGACGATGTCGCTTTTCAGGCCCAAGGCGCTCAGTGCGGATGACGATTCCGCAAATAATTGTGCGGGCGTATGACTTTCGAGCAAGCGGAGGAATGTTCGGCAACCGATTCCGGGCGTGCGTAATAGCGCAAGCCAGTATTTTATGTCTAGGCCGGTTTGTTGTGAGGTAATGTTCAGGGGGTTTGGACTTTGTCTAAGACATGAAGGGCCTGGGTCGCTTTCATGACCAGGGCGTAACTGACGCGCTCAAACGGGCGGAAAACCATCAGCGTGCCGGCGACTTCATCGGGAAGAGTAACGGTATCGCTTTTAGTCGGGCTGTAAAAATCTCTGACAACCTTGCCGCTTTTATAAATCTCCAACTCGTGTCCGGCTAAAAGGCCGTCTGTGGCGCCCTTGTTTATGACGACCACGCTATACCGGCCGATTTGGGAAACGCCGCCCAGTACACTGATAATGCTGCCTTTTACGCTTTGCTCAGGCGGACGGGGAAAATAATTTAACGCAATATCTTCCTCGGTATTGGGCATGGTCCGGTCGCCGGTGCGAATTTCTCCGGCTGCTTTGGTTACGGCCAAGGTTGCAGGGTCGCCGGTTTGTTGCAATAAGCTGTCGGCGATATATTGCGCTTCATAGCCTAGGATTTCCCCGCTTTCCGGGTCGATATAAGTTTTTCCCGGCCGGTAAATGGTGTGTGCCGGGTTTTTCGAGTCGGTTATCGAACGGACGTAAACATGGTCGCCGGTTCCCGCAATGATATGCTCGCCGGCAAAGGCGACAATATAGGGCGCATTGGCCAGTTCATCTTCACCGACTACTTTGGGCGATGAAAGGTAACTTGCTATGGTTTCGACAGGAATTAACCGGATTGCTTGTTTTAGATTGGTTTCCCGGATGCAGGGCAGTAACTTGCCATCTTCGGCGACGGCGAAGTCTTTACGTCCGTATTTATAGTCTTCTTCCCGAAGCACGCAGGGAGAATTGGAGACGGCTTGGGTTTGGGGCAGCTCGCTTCTGGAAAGACTGAGCTGCGGTTTGCCGTCGACCATCGAAAAATAAATCGTATCTCCGGGATAAATGAGATTTGGATTTTTAATCTGGGAATTGCGGCCCCATAACTCAGGCCATTGCCAGGGGTGCTTTAAAAACTTACCGGACAGTTCCCATAATGTATCGCCTTTGACGACGGTATATTGGTCGGGGTGGGACGGGTTTACTTGTATTTCATCACGGGCTGTCCATGTCCGTGCCCCTGTGGGCGCATTGCGTGCCAATCCGCTCCAGGCGGATTGGTCATCGGCCCACACGCTTAAGCTGATGAGCAGAGAAGCGACCAATCCTGTGAGTGTTCGAAAAGCCATTTGGGGTCCTGAGGAGTCTTTTTATGCTGTGTGAATTCAAAGTTTAGAGGAATTCAGATAGAATTCCAGTATTCAATTATTATAGTGGAGAGTTTGTTGAGTATTCTATCTATTCTCGAGTTTCCGGATGAGCGGTTGCGCAAGAAGGCGGCAATCGTAAAAACGGTCGATGATAACGTCAAAAAATTGGTCGATGATATGCTTGAAACCATGTACGAATCGCATGGCGTAGGATTGGCCGCAACGCAGGTCAACGTGCATCAGAGGATAGTCGTCATTGATGTTAGCGAGGAAAAGGACAGTCCGTTATGTTTAATCAATCCTGAGATTATTGAAAAAGACGGGGTTAAGGAGTCCGAAGAGGGCTGTCTTTCGGTACCCGGTTTTTTTGAAAAAGTGAACAGGGCCGAACATATCATCGTGAAAGCGCTCGACAAGGAAGGAAAGTCTTTTGAATTAAGCGCCAGGGATTTACTGGCCGTATGCGTTCAGCACGAGCTGGATCATTTGGACGGAAAACTGTTTGTTGATTATATTTCGCCGTTAAAACGGCAGCGGATTAAGAAAAAATTGGAAAAAATTCATAAAAAGGAAGTGGGTTGAGTATGAGGATTATTTTTGCCGGAACGCCTGAGTTCGCCGTGCCTTGCTTGCAAGCGTTGCTGGACTCCGAGCACGAGGTTTGCGCCGTATACACCCAGCCCGACCGTCCGGCGGGCCGGGGCCGCAAGTTGCAGCCAAGTCCGGTCAAGGAACTGGCGGTAACTGCCGGAATCCCTGTTTATCAGCCGCTTACGATGAAGACCGCCGAGGACTTGCAGCAGATTCGTGCATTGAATGCCGATTTGATGGTCGTGGTCGCTTACGGCGTGATTTTAACGCAAGACGTTCTGGATGCGCCCAAGCTGGGCTGCATCAATGTGCATGCGTCATTGCTGCCGCGCTGGCGCGGAGCCGCGCCGATTCAGCGGGCATTGATGGCCGGTGATCAAAAGACTGGCGTGACCATCATGCAGATCGTGCGCAAACTCGATGCCGGCGATATGCTGCATAAGGAAGAATGCGAAATCGGCCTGGCCGATACGGCCGGCGATTTGCATGACAAATTGGCTGCGTTGGGCGCAACCGGACTGTCTAAAGTGCTGGCGCAGATAGAGGCCGGAACCGTTCATCCCGAGCCGCAGGACGAGGCGCTGGTGACCTATGCCGAAAAACTGGAAAAAAGCGAAGCGGCTATCGACTGGACCCAACCTGCTGCGGATATAGCGCGAAAAGTAAGAGGCTTGAATCCGTGGCCTGTCGCGCAGACGCTTTATCAAGGCAATGTGTTGCGCATTTGGCGGGCGGCGGAAGCGGATGATTCGTCCATACAGCTGGAACCCGGCACCGTGCGTTGTGCCGATAAACAGATGGACGTGGCGACCGGCTTCGGCTTTTTAAGGTTACTGGAAGTGCAGTTGCCGGGCGGAAAACGTATGCCTGTCCAGGCTTTTTTGAGCGCTCACGACGTTAACGGAGTACAACTAGGTTGAACACCCGGTGAATACACGATTAGTCGCGGCCCGGGTATTGTCCCGTGTTTTGCAAGACGGACAGTCTTTAACCGCCGCCTTGGATAATGCTTTTTCGGCCATAGAATCAGGTAAAGACCGGGCTTTCATTCAAGCGCTGTGCTATGGCGTTTGCAGGCAATTTCACCGGCTGGACTTTATTTTAAGTCAATTACTGGATAAACCGCTAAAAGATGCCGACGTTAAGGCGCTGGCTTTGGTGGGTTTGTACCAGCTTAAATTCATGCGGGTAAAGCCCCATGCGGCAGTGTCCGAAACGGTTTTGGCCGCGCGCAAAAAACCGTGGGCCAAGTCGCTGATCAATGCGGTGCTCAGAACCTATCTGCGCGAGCAGGAAGGACTTGAACATAAGGCTGATAAATTCCAGGTCGCAGCGCTGAGTCATCCCGATTGGCTGATCAAGCAAATTGAGCGGGATTGGCCGGAGCAGGCGTTAAATATTTTCTTGGAAAACAACCGGCAACCGCCGATGGTGTTACGGGTCAATCTGGCGAAAACCAGCCGCGAAAGTTATCTGCAACGACTAACAGGGCAGGATGTAGCGGCCCAAGCCGTCAGCTTTTGTCCGTCGGCGATCAGGCTGGACAAGCCGGCGCCTGTGGAGTTGCTGCCCGGCTTTGCCGACGGGCTGGTTTCCGTCCAGGATGCCGCCGCGCAACTGGCGGCCGGATTGCTGGATGTGCGGCCGGGACAACGGGTGCTCGATGTGTGCGCCGCGCCGGGTGGAAAAGCGGCGCACATTCTTGAAACTCAACTTCAGCTGAAAGAGTTGGTTGCTGTCGATATAGACGGGGCCAGAATGCAGCGGGTCAGCGAAAATTTGCAGCGTTTAAACCTGCAAGCCAAACTGGTCGTCGGCGATGCGGCAAAGCCCGAAGAGTGGTGGGACGGCCAGCTGTTCGACCGGATTTTACTGGACGCGCCGTGTTCGGCCTTGGGCGTTATTCGCCGTCATCCCGACATTAAATTATTGCGCAGAGCCGAGGATATTGGGCAATTGCAGGTTTTGCAAAAATCCATCCTGCAAGCCGTCTGGCCGCTATTAGCGCCCGGCGGGTTATTGCTCTATGCGACCTGCTCCATTTTGAAGCAGGAAAACGAGCAACAGGTCCAAGCTTTTCTAGCCGGGCGCAACGATGCGGTCGAGTCGCCTATAGAGGCAGACTGGGGGAGCGCCGGAGCATGCGGGCGGCAGATTTTTACCGGTGAATCGGCAATGGACGGGTTTTATTATGCGCGCATCGGCAAACAATAAGTCTTTATTGCTGTATTGTTTTTTGGTCTGGCTGCCGCCTGCTTTAGGTCATGCCGACACGCCTGTCCCGAGCACATCCGAAGTGCCTGTCCTGAGCCGAGTTGAAGGGTTCGGCGTGGTGGTGAAAAATGCCGAGATTGCTTTGCAAGGCGATAGCTATGTGTTGGCTGCGGATATAGATTATCAGCTTAGTCCACGGGCAAAGGAGGCGTTGCAAAACGGTGTGCCTTTGTATTGGGATATACATGTCAAGACGCAACAGCATCGCGATTTTTTTTGGGACAAGACGCTGAGTAAGTCCGCTATACGTTACCGCATTCAGTATCACGCGTTGTTGAATATGTACCGGGTCAGGAATGAGGGCGGCGGGGAGATATATAATTTTTCCACGCTGTCTGCGGCGCTTGATCTGATGTCAACGATACGTGATTTTCGCGTAATGGATAAGGCGTTTTATGAGTCGGGAAAGCGCTATGCGGTAGGCATAAAAGTAACGCTGGACCGGGACGCTCTGCCTTTACCGCTCCGCCCGGTCGCCTATGCTAACCCTCAATGGTACTTATCCAGTGATTGGACATTATGGCCTTTGACAAAATAAAACCCCCCGTCAGTCTATCCATATTAGCGCTGTTTGGCCTGATTTTGCTGTTGCTGCAGCTGATGAGTTCGGCAACGCAGGAATCTTCAGAACTGAGCGCGATGTATTCATGGCTGTTGTTGGTCAACGCGCTGGGTTCGGTGGTGTTGTTGGGACTGGTTGGGGCCAATATTTATTCTCTGGCGCGGCAGTTAAAAAAACGCGAGGCGGGGTCGAGGCTGACCACGCGCATGGTGTCGCTGTTTGTTGTATTGGCTTTGGCTCCTGCGGCTATTGTGTTTTATTTTTCGATGCAGTTTCTGCATCAGGGGATCGATAGCTGGTTTAATGTCGAAATAGACCGGGCGATGGAGGATGCGCTGGAGTTGAGTCAGGCATCGTTAGATCAGCGGATGCGCTGGCATTTGCGGCAAACGCAGCAGTTGACCGGGAAGTTGGTCGAATCGTCGGAAACCCAGGCGACGTTGGAAATAGAAAATTTGCGTCAACTTTCCGGGGCCTCCGAGATGACGCTGTTCTCCCGGCAAGGCAGGATTATTGCATCAAGCAGCATCAATCCCAGCGATATTTTGCCGAGTTTGCCGGATGAACATATCTGGTTGCAGCTGCGGCAGAATGCGGAATATGTCGCCTTGGCGCCGGTGCGCGAGGATGAATTGATGATCCGGGTTATCGTCGCTATTAAGTCAAAAGAGCCGCAATATTTGCAGGCTTTATATCCGGTGCCGGTAAGAATCGCCGATTTGGCCGACTCGGTCGAATTCGCCTTTGTGCGTTACCAGGAGATGCATTTTTTAAGGCACTCATTAAAGTTGAGTTTCTCCCTGGCCTTGTCGCTGGTTTTGTTGATGAGTTTATTGGCGGCTATCTGGGTGGCCTTTATCAGTATCCGTAATATTATCGCGCCGGTAAAGGCGCTGGTTAAGGGGACGCAGGCGGTGGCTTCAGGGCATTACGACCAGGAACTGCCGGTCATTGCCCAGGATGATTTGGGCTTTCTGGTGGAGTCTTTTAATGAAATGACGCACCGTATCGCCAGAGCCAGCGATGAAACCCGGATGGCCGGTATTGAGGTGGAAAACCAACGGGCTTATCTGGAAACGATATTGGCGAATTTAACGGCCGGCGTGATCAGCTTTGATGCGGGCCATAAGATACGCACGGCGAATCAGGCGGCTTACAGGATTTTCCATATTCATGTGAATCAGTTTGTCGGGCGGACTTTGCTGGAATTGGTCCAGGGTTATGCAGAATTGGCCGAGCCGTTAAAATCGATTCAGCGCTTATTGGAGCAAGCCGACGATATATGGCAGCAGCGGATCGCCTTTTTAGGCCCTAATGGCCGGCAGGAATTGTTGTGCCGAGGCACGCCGCTGTTTTCCCAGGAAGGTTACCGGGTCGGGGCGGTGGTGGTTTTTGACGATGTAACCGACCTGATTCAGGCGCAAAAAAACGCAGCTTGGGGGGAAGTGGCGAGAAGGCTGGCTCATGAAATCAAGAATCCGTTAACACCGATACAGTTATCGGCGGAACGCTTGCAGCACAAGCTGGCTGACAAGCTGAACGACGTTGACGCGGGTATGTTGCAGCGCTCAACCACCATCATCGTGCAGCAGGTTGAGGCGATGAAGGAAATGGTCGATGATTTTTCGGAATACGCCAAGCCGTCCAAGAAACAGACCGTGGATATCGATTTGCCCGCATTGGTTCAGGAAGTGTTGGCGCTTTATGCGCTAAAGTCGGGGGTCAAATTTAAAGCCGATTATGATACCGGTTTGTTGATGATTAAGGGGGATCCGGTTAGTATCAGGCAAGTGCTGCACAACTTGATAAAAAATGCGCTGGAAGCGATAGATGCTAATGGCGTGATTGAAATAAGCCTGCACCGGGTGCAGAAAAATAATACCGATTTTATCGAAATAGCGCTTTACGATGACGGGCCGGGCATTAAAGACGAGCAAATCGAGCAAATCTTCGAACCTTATGTAACCACCAAGGCCAAGGGAACCGGCTTGGGATTGGCGATAGTCAAAAAAATAATAGAAGAACATGGCGGTGCGATATGGGTCGACACCAGCCGTAAAGTGGGAGCTGGATTTATTATCCAGTTTCCGGCGTGTAATTTTTGAGATGTCGTAAAGTTATGAATGCACACATACCACGTATATTGGTTGTAGATGATGAGCCTGACATTCGCCGCTTGGTCTGCGAAATTCTTGAAGATGAGGGCTATCAGGTTGCTACCGCAGAAAATGCCGGTGCAGCACGGGAATTAAAAAAATCCAATGCTCCCGATTTGATCCTGCTTGATATTTGGATGCCGGATACCGATGGCATTACCTTGTTGAAAGAATGGGTGGCCGAAAAAGCCCTGCTTTGTCCTGTGGTGATGATGTCGGGACACGGTTCCGTTGAAGCTGCTGTCGAGGCCACCCGGTTGGGGGCTTATGATTTTCTTGAGAAGCCGTTGTCTCTGGCAAAATTATTATTGATCGTGGAAAGGGCTTTGGAAGCCAGCAGTCTGCAAATAGAAAATGCAGGGCTTAAGCAGCAGCTGGCCGCCGATATTGAACCGGTCGGCAAGAGCGCAACCGTTGCGCGAATCAAGGATCAATTAAAGCGCTTGGCTCAGCATGACGCCAGGGTGTTATTTTCCGGTGAGGCGGGTGTTGGCAAGGAAATGTACGCGCGATACCTGCACAATAATAGCGCGCATCGGGACGGTCCCTTTGTCGACGTGGCGGTAGGCAGCATATCGCCGGAAAATTCGGCGGTCGAATTTTTCGGCAAAGAGGATGGGGGCAAGATTTACCCGGGCTTATTGGAAAGGGCGCATAAGGGAACGCTGTTTTTAGGTGAAATCGGCGGCATGGATAAGGAAACCCAACTGAGATTGCTTGGCGCTTTGGAATCAAGTTCGTTTTTGCGGGTCGGCGGCAGCGAGGCGGTTCGCGTCGATGTCCGTGTGGTGGCCTCAACCCGGATCGCTCTGGATGAGGAGGTCAAGGCCGGACGGTTTCGGCAGGACTTGTATTATCTGCTGAATGAGGTCTCGCTGGATATTCAACCGCTTCGGGAGCACAGTGAAGATGTGCCGGCGTTACTGAGTTTTTATGTCGATTATTTCGTCAGTCAGGATCGATTGTCTTTTCGGAAATTTTCGATGGCGGCGCAAAACTTTTTGCGCAACTACAGCTGGCGTGGCAACGTTCGGGAATTGAAAAACCTGGTGCAGCGCTTGATGATTTTGGGTGCCGGGGAAGATATAGAGTTGGATGAGGTGAAGGCAGCGTTAGGGTCGGTCATGAGCGACACCGGTACATCTCAAACAGTGCCTGAGTTTTTTAATTTACCGTTAAAAGAGGCCAGGGATCATTTTGAGAAGTCCTATCTGGAATATCATTTTGAAAGAACCGGCGGCAGTGTGGCAAAATTATCGGCCGCAGTAGGCATGGAACGGACACATCTTTATCGCAAATTACATTCGTTGAATATAAAATTATAAATATAAAGCATCGCCCTTGAATATAAATCATAAATAAACTTGAAAGATATGGTAATCCTTAGTAAAATTTCGCTCTTTATATTGAGCCTTTAACAGAAAGCCTAAGCAACGATGAAAACATTTAGTGCAAAGCCAGCAGAAGTTAAGCGTGATTGGTACGTGGTCGATGCAGAAGGAAAGACGCTTGGTCGTCTTGCTTCTGAAATTGCGCTTCGTCTTCGCGGTAAACATAAACCAGAATACACACCGCATGTTGATACCGGTGATTACATTATTGTAGTGAATGCAGAGAAGATAGGCGTTACCGGCAATAAAGAACAAGATAAATTGTATCAGCGCCACACAGGTTATATCGGTAATCTCAAAACCGTTACCCTGGGTAAATTAAGAAAAACTTTCCCTGATCGTATTCTTACTACAGCAGTTAAAGGTATGTTGCCTAATAATCCGCTGGGTCGTGCAATGTTCAAGAAATTGAAAGTTTATGCAGGTCCTGAACACGATCATCAGGCTCAACAGCCACAAGTATTAGAATTATAAGCGGGTAGATCATGGTAGCAGCAGCTCAGTACTACGGAACAGGTCGTCGTAAATGTGCAATAGCACGCGTTTACGCAACGTCAGGTACCGGAAAAATCACTATTAACACAAAAACTCTCGAAGAATATTTTGGTCGCAAAACTGACCAGATGGTTTCTCGCCAACCGCTGGGTTGTGTTGACATGGAAGGTAAATTCGATATTAACGTGATCGTTAAAGGCGGCGGTCCGTCAGGTCAGGCCGGCGCTATCCGTCACGGTCTGACGCGTGCGCTGATGGCATACGATGAAGCTTTGCGTCCAGCACTTAGAAAAGCCGGTTATGTTACCCGCGATTCACGTATTGTTGAGCGTAAAAAAGTCGGTTTACACAAAGCCAGAAAGCGTCCACAGTACTCGAAACGTTAATCGATTACTTCATTATGAGGTAACTCGCGTTACGCATATGGAAATAAAAAGGGCTGCATTCCTAGGATGTGGCCTTTTTTTATGGGCATTTAAAAGGGGGAGCTGTGAAGATCTCGATTGTTGTTCCTGTTTATAATGAAGCTGATAATATCGTTTCTTTAATTGAAGAGATTGTTACAGCAATGAATCAGGCTGAAGCCTATGAAATCATCTATGTCGATGACGGCAGTAATGACGGCACTGCGACAGTTTTAAGGCAGACGCAACAACATATCAAAGTTCTGAGAGTGATTCGACACCAACAAAGCTGCGGGCAAAGCGCGGCCATTCATACCGGAGTAAAGGCGGCAAACTATTCTTGCATCGCAACGCTGGATGGTGACGGACAAAATGATCCGGCTGATATTCCCCGGTTGCATGAGATATTGATGCAACAAAGAAAAATCAACAGCAATTTATGGATGGTGGCCGGGTGGAGAAATAGACGTCATGATTCCGCCTGGCGGCTTTTTTCATCGAAAGTGGCTAATGCCGTTCGTTCCCGCCTGTTAGGGGATAATACGCCGGATACCGGTTGCGGATTAAAGGTGTTTTTAAGAGATAAGTTTCTGACTTTACCGTATTTTGATCATATGCACCGCTTCTTGCCTGCACTGGTTTTAAGGGCGGGTGGACAAGTTATTTCCGAGCCGGTTCGGCACAGAGTCAGGGTGCATGGCTATTCGAAATACGGTACCTTAGACCGGCTTTGGGTAGGAATTGCCGACATATTAGGCGTGATATGGCTGCAGAGGCGGGCAAAATTACCGGAGGCAAGTGAGTGAATTTAGATAAAGATGGCGTGTGGCTTGTGATAGGTTTTCTGGGACAGGCGCTGTTTTCCGCTCGGTTTATAGTGCAATGGCTGAAGAGCGAGCGCGAGAAAAAAAGCGTCTTTCCTATCGCTTTCTGGTATTTCAGCATCGGCGGCGGTGTTACCCTGCTGGCTTACGCGGTTTACCGGCAGGACCCGGTTTTTATCGTGGGGCAACTTAGCGGTCTGTTTATTTATCTTCGGAACCTGTATTTCGTGATCCACGAGCGTAAAAATTTAAATCTGGAATAAACGATGTATCGGTTGCTGCCCGGCTGGCTTTGGCTTCTCCTTCTTTGGGGTGTTTTGATTGCCGTCAGCCTTTACGTCCGGCCGTTATTCCCGATTGATGAAACCCGGTACGCCGCCGTTGCGTGGGAAATGTGGCTTAGAAATGATTTCCTGGTCCCCTATTTAAATGGCGAGGTTTACAGCCACAAACCGCCGTTGTTATTCTGGTTGATGCAACTCAGCTGGCGGCTGTTTGGCGTTAACGACTGGTCGCTACGCCTGATTTCACCGCTTTTTTCCTTGGCAACATTATTTTTATCCGGCGCCGTGGCCCGTACATTATGGCCTGAACGCAAGCGGATTGAAGCGCTTACGCCGTTGCTTTTGCTGGGGTTGTCTTTTTGGCTGGTCTACAGTACCTTGACCATGTTCGATATGATGTTGGCGTTTTTTGCCTTACTGGGCGTCTACAGTCTGTTAAAACTCGCCGAATCGCGTTTATCTTTAAAGTACTGGGCTCTGTTAGGAATAGCCATCGGCGGCGGCGCTCTTAGCAAAGGTCCGGTGATTCTGCTGCATATTTTACCTGTCGCATTACTGGGGCCGTGGTGGTTGAAAACGACTGGTTTTCGCTGGAAACATTGGTATTTGGCGCTGGTCTCTGCCGTTTTAATTGGGGCCGCAATCGCATTGTGTTGGGCAATACCGGCCGGTATTGCCGGAGGTGAGGACTATAGAAAGGCGATTTTTCTGGGGCAGACCAGCGGGCGACTGGTCGAGTCTTTTGCGCATCGCCTGCCGTGGTGGTGGTATTTGGAGATTTTGCCGTTATTGTTGCTGCCCTGGCTGCTTTGGAAGCCTTTATGGGTAGGATTACGCAAGCTCACGCATCAGGATTCGGGTATCCGTTTTTGTCTGGTCTGGGCTATACCTGTTTTTATCGCATTTTCCCTGATCAGCGGTAAGCGCATCCATTATTTATTGCCGCTGATTCCGGCTTTGGCCTTGATATTGGCGCGGGCAGTAGATGAGTTAACTGAACCTGAGCGTTGGCAGCGAGGCCACATTATTGTCATGGCGGTTTTCGGATTGCTGGGTGTGGTATTCATGTTGTTGCCGTGGATAAAGGGTGTTTACCCACGGCAGTCCGAGTTATCGCTAATCTCGCCGATGTGGGGCGGCCTGCTGGTTATCAGCGCGGTCGTTTTGGCGGTCATTAGGGCAAAGGAACTACAAGATTCGGTTTTATACATTTGCGTCGCGTCGGTTATCGCGTTAACAACCGTGTCCGGCGGCATTTTTTCAGTTAAAGCCGACCGTTACGATACCAAAATCGCGGCCCGGACAATTGCCGCTTTAATGGATCAAAACAGAGCTGTTGCTTTTTACGGCAGCAAGTATCACGGCCAATATCAATTTGCCGGGCGTATTAAACAGCCGATTACCGTCATA
The DNA here is from genome assembly GCF_036440755.1 of Methylobacter sp. Wu8. Classification (NCBI taxonomy): domain Bacteria; kingdom Pseudomonadati; phylum Pseudomonadota; class Gammaproteobacteria; order Methylococcales; family Methylococcaceae; genus Methylobacter; species Methylobacter sp. Wu8. The sequence continues at coordinate 64,300 of NZ_JAZGVT010000069.1, forward strand.
CCGGGTTTCGCCGAGTTGTACGCTTGGGCAAAGCAGCATCAAACCGGCTATATCATCGTGACATATAGCGATGCAGAGGCATTGTCCCCATCGTTGATCAGTTACCACTATCTGTTCAGGGGGCAAAATGTAGGCTTGCTTTCCTGCCGGGTGTTGTTGGCGAATTCCGCCTCAGTGCCGTTCTGAAACCATAGATTTGAAGTATCCACAAAACCGCGTAAAAACGCCTTATACACAAAAAATGAACGAATTTAACCATTGTTTATCAGGTCAATCATGAACTGTCCGAAGTGCCACGGTAAGCGGCATCTGCAAAGTGAAGTCTGCCCTCATTGCGGCATCGTCTTTCAGAAATATTTAAAATACCATCCTGAACAAACGGGGCAACGGCTTATTCAGCCGCCCATTGTGACGTTATCTGAAGAATATGGAGCCAAGACGTCGATGCGTAATCTGTTGCACGAGACGCAGCAATGCACGTTGGCCTGTTTGATCGGCAGGTCGATTATTCTTTTGGGTCTGATTATTTGGAGTTGGCGGCTTATCGGGCCATCAATCGAAAGCAATGCAGCCGGGACCTCTTTTTTACATCAGGTCAATCTGCCTTTTCATGAAGCGGGACATATTGTTTTCAGACCGTTCGGCGCATTTATCACCTCATTGGGCGGTACGTTGGGACAATTGTTAATGCCGACCCTATGCATGGTCGTGTTATTGGTCAAAACACGCGACCCTTTTGGCGCGTCGGTAGCCTTATGGTGGGTCGGTGAAAATTTTTTGGATGTTGCGCCGTATGTGAACGATGCTCGAGCCGGACAATTGCCGCTATTGGGCGGTAATTTCGGTCATTCGTCCCCCTATGGTTTTCACGATTGGCAATATCTTTTGACTGAGTCCGGTCTTTTGCAATACGACCATGCCCTGGCTAAAACAGTGTTTGCGACAGGGGTTGCAATCATGCTGCTGGCGCTGTTGTGGGGCGGGCGTTTACTGGTTAATCGGTATAGGCGCTAAGCTCCCCGTCCAGGCTGAGCTTATCGAGACGTTAGCGTATTCTGCAAAGTTGGTTTCGCGCCTTTTCTTAACGGAATATTTCAGCCTTTGAGCGGCTGCTTGGCGTTTCGCAATACATGACCATTGTTATCAGTTCGGCAATGTTTTCCGCCTGCATTTTTTCCATGATACTCGCCCTGTGTACGTCCACAGTGCGATTGCTGATATTAAGTATTTTTGCCGATTCCTTGTTGGAATGGCTTTTGACTATCAGGCTCAGCACCTCTTTTTCCCTGGCCGTTAAATGATTAATGCGTTCTTGTATGAGGTTTTTTTTGGTAAATTCCTCTCTGAATGCAAGATCCTTTTCAATGGCCTCATTGATCCGTTCCAGTAATACCGCGTTATCAAACGGTTTTTCCAGAAAATCGACGGCGCCCGCTCTAAATGCTTTTGCCGAGTCGGCAATATCGGCATGGCCGCTGATAAAAATGATAGGAATGTTAATATCTCTTTTCGATAATTCGTTCTGAAGCTCGTGGCCTGTCATTAACGGCATTCTAACGTCCAACAGCAGGCATCCAGGCTGTTCAGGGTCATAATTATTTAAAAAGGCTTCGGCGGATTCAAAGCTCCTGACCGCTTGCCCCGTTGATTCAATTAGAAGCGTTAGCGAGTCGCGTATCGAGAATTCATCGTCAACTAAATAGACTATCGGTGTTGGTTTATTAACGCCCATTAGGTTGGTTCCGTGTTGGTAGAGTGAAATAAAAAGTAGCGCCTTTCCCAGGTTCGCTATCGAAATTCAATGTGCCCTCATGGGCTTCGACAAGCGAGCGACTGATCGATAGTCCCATGCCCATGCCGTTTGTCTTAGTGGTATAAAAAGGCGTCAATATCTTTTGTCGTTGCTCTTCATCAATGCCGGGTCCATTGTCTTTTACCCTGATCTGTATGCCATCATTCAACGTTAGTCGGCTATGGATTGTTAACTGCCGTTGCTGCTTTGCAGGTAGGTTTTGCAAGGCTTCGATGCTATTTCTGATCAGGTTTATGATGACCTGTTCTATTTGGACATGATCGACATAGATGGGCGGCAGATTATTTTTCAGTTCAAATATCAGCTTTATGCCGTTTTGTTTGAGTTCATCGGTGCATAGACTGACGGCTTCATGAATCAAGCAATTAACGTCGGCGGTTGAACGATGTTTGGAATGGGACTTGACGAACTCCCTCATGCGATGAATGATCTGTCCGGCCCTCAACGCCTGTTGCTGGGTTTTGTGTAATATCTCGATGAGCTTTGCCAGATCGGGATTTTCAGCGTTAATAAGGTTTAAGCTGGCTTGGGCGTAACTGGAAATCGCTGACAGGGGTTGATTAACCTCATGGGCAATGCCTGAAGCCATTTCTCCCATCAGCCCCAGGCGAGTGACATGGGCGAGTTCGTCCAGGTGTTCCTTGTCCTGCTGTTCCCGGTATTTGCGTAGACTCACGTCACGCACAATATTGGTAAAATAGTGCGCATTATCGATTGAAAACTCTGCTATGGACAGGTCTAGCGGCACGATAGAGCCATTTTTGTGTATACCTTCAATCTCCCTGATTTGGCCGACAGATTCGAACGTGGAAGGCAAGCAACAATGATTCGTTTCTTTCGGCGATGACCGCATCAGTTTGCTAATGTTGTAACCGACCAGCTCCTGGGGTTTATAGCCGAAAATAGTTTCTACTGCGGCGTTAGCGGAGACGATGATGTCGGACGTGTTAACCGTGATAATGCCTTCGACAGAGGCATTAAAAATAGAGTTGAGTTTGGCTTCCCGTTCCACTAACTGATGTCTGGAGCGGCGCAGTTCTTCAACTTTTTTCATTAAACTCAGGTTGCTTGCAATCAGTTGGTTGGTTTGTTTGCGAATCGTTTCTTCCAATTGTTCATTAAGACGGGCAATGGTGTCTTGCGCCTGTTTGCATTCGTTTATGTTGTTAATGGCCAAGCATATTTGCAGTGAGTTTTTATCGTTGCAAACGACCCTTGCGTAGCATTCAACATAAGTTGATATGCCGTTTTTATCCTGTGATTGCGGCGAGTTTGTGCAAAGTTGAAAGTATTGGCATTTTGACTGAGTCGGCGACCTACTCGAATCATTGATGCCGGTGTTAAAGGTTTGGCCGGTGTTTAGGGTTAAAAGGCTGCGGAGAAACAAGTAATAATTATCCTGGTCCGAAGGATGAACAAATTCTCCAAATCGCTTGTTGATAAGTTCCTGTTTTGTATGCCCCAGCAGGGTTGACGCCGCAATATTGGCTTTTTGGATGATTCCGGTTTCATTTAGAGTCAGATAACCAACAGGCGATAAGTCATAAAGCAGGGCATAGTTATCACGGGAAGCTGTCAACTCCAGATGAGCTCGGTTTAATTCCTCGTTCTGCATTTTCAGCTCTATTTGCTGAACCTGAAACTCAAACAGCAGTTTTTGAATGTCTTCGGTGGACATTTTTGCAATATCTGCTTTGGAGTGGCGGAGCATGCTTTCTGCCTGTTTCAGGATGGCTTCACTGTGTTGACTTAGAAAAGAACCTGCTGGGCCGCCGTTAACGTTTTTAGCATTCAGGTCTCTGATCAGTGATTTGTTCATAACCAGTATCCGTTTCTGCGGGGTGGTAAAATTAAGAATGGATCTGTCCCTTTTGCAGTATTGTTACTTTTAGCCGCATGCGAGGATTAATCTTTTATTTTATGAGTCTGCTGAGAGATGAGAAAGCATACTCTGTATGCCGTTGCAATTCACCCAGTATATAATCATAAACCGATTAAGGGCTGGTTTCCAATCACTGTATAGCTCGCCCATTTTAATAACGCAATGGGCTTGCACGGCATATCCTGTCATACAGGTTGCGCTGATTATAGATGGAACCCCCATTATCCAGATCAAGAAATCATCAAGAAAAACGCACCTCACCGACGCTAAAGAATCATAACGCCTGTTGATTATAAATGACGGTCGAGAAAGCGATTGTCTTAAGGTTTGGCTGTATCTCAAGCTATTGAATTTATAGAAATAAAATAAAACATAAGTGTTTGTACGAGTTATGTCGGCTAACTTGTTGTGTTAGATTTGCTGCCGTTTATACATATCGTCCCATTATTTTTTTGCCATAAAATGAATAAGGATTGATATTTTTTGGAAATGTGCAGGAGGTGAGGTTGTGATTGATTTTAATTCAGAGCAAGAATCGAATAAGGTCGTTTTTGATGAGGGCAAGTTTCGCAAAATGGTTACAGAACGGGCTTATAGTAAATTCAAAAAAAGAGGGGGTATAGGAGGGCATGACATGGAAGATTGGCTCGAGGCTGAATCGGAAATTAAAAAACAATGCTTTTACTGGTTTCATGATGAGTAATTTTTTTGATTTAAAACTATGGTGTTTATTATGAAACGAAACAAGATAACCGGGACTCTCAGCAAGGATAAATTAAAAAAACACAAACAGCGTGTTGCTTTCCATGAAGCGGGGCATACCGCGGGTATTTATTTAAACAACAAAGCCAGGCGCTCGCCGCCGGTTTTTTTTAAGATTGTCTTTAAGGGGATGAGCGGCGCGACGGACACTGATGCGAGACCTTATCAAACAACCGATGACGATTGTATTGCGCGAGTGGAAGGAGGGCGGTTAATTGAGTTTTTACCGCTCTCAATGCAGAATTTAACGGAGCACAATGATGCGAACAGGCAATCGGCAAAAGATTACATGGCTGCTTTTGATGCGGATGTCATTAATCTGCTTATTGGACCTTTAGCTGAAGCTAAATATGTCGTCGACAAAGATGACGAGCTATTTAATCGTCAGTTAATCAACTTGAAAGCCTTAAAAAATTATGGCGGCAGTTCCGATCTTGCTCTGGTTGATGAATATTTACAAAGTTTCTCTGCCGATGAACAGCAAAAAACCGATAAATTGAATGAACTGTTTACTGCAGCGTTTGACTTTGTAAATAATGATGCAAACTGGGCGGCAATCACCAAGCTGGCGGATTATATTTACGGCGCTAGTGAAAACATTATTGATTACGAAGAGGTTGTTTCAATACTTGAGCAGTCGGTCGCTCATTTTCAAAATCGAAGAAGCAAAGCAAGGCGTCATTACAATGGATGACTCAAAGAACAGTATTTTTAAGGCCGTACTCGCGTTGCTGGGTAATTTTTCATATATCTGAAAAACCTGGTTTAAGTTATCTTTTTAAACGGGAACCGGAGCGGGAATTCAATAAACCGGCCGAGAATAAAAACACCGGTTCCAGGTAAAGAAAGATTCTTTTCTTCGTATTGTTATTGATCCTGATGCTTTCACCACTCAGTTAGTTCGGCAGGCAATGGATGCTATAAGCTGGTTTTTTTGCTAAGAATTTACCGAATGAAGAAATGGCGGTTGTTGTAATGGGGAGGAATCTCGGCAACCAGTGCGTTGATCTTATGCTGTTTTTACGGTTTATCGTGTTGATCGTAAAGTTAGGTGGCAATGCCATTGCGTAGTTCAACTGTTTTTGTTGGGGCCGACCGGACTTTCGCCCCAAAAGACAGACAGGGAGACTGATATGTATTATGTACGCACATTAGATGAACCGTTTATGAATTTAATGTATAAAAAAAGGAAACAATCTGTCTACTTTTTTGGCTATTGCCATCAATAGGCCTCTTTATTATAGTTGAGCCGTAGTTTAGAAAAACCTTTTCAACTTGATACGAGGATTTACTCATGAACGACCTTTACAAAGATATTTTAATCGGAACGGTATTTATAACCGGCCTGTTGGGCTTTATTTCCGGTGAATTCATTATCTCATCTACACTATTCGCAACTGCGGCTATTGCCAGTAACGTTAACTTAAACCGTAAACGGGGCAAAGCCGGACAATTATCATGCGAATGACCCTCCCCCTATTTGAACTGATTAATACAGCGACTTGAAGACTTCCAAGGCTTAACCGGTCTTGGAAGTCTTTTTGTTTTTAACCCTCTTACCTTACACCTCCTGGAAAACCTCATCGGTTGACCGCATAAAACCGGCTTATTGAAGTCTTTTGTTTTAATAGCGTTGCTGAAGATTCACGGGTGCCGTTCGATTACCGGTTCGGCGTAGCCGCGAAAATCGCAAGCGTTTTTTTGCAAGACGATCCGGCCATGTCTTTCAACGGTTTGAATGCAACTGATTTATTTAGCATTCTCTATTCTCAAAAACCACGACTGTTTGGGTATTCACCGAATAAAAATTTTCATTCACCGTTTTTTGATCTTGTGGCGGCACAATATCATGCGGCGATTCCAGCGACGTGTCCAAGGCCAGACACCATGCATAACCGTAAATAACCGGCAGCTCAATGATAACCGGCCGGTCTGACATGTTCATCACGATGTGCAGGTCGGGTTCGTTACTTTCAATGCCCGCCAGGGTAAACGCCAGAACGCTGGACTCCGGGTCATCCCATAACGGTTTGTTAAGTTCAGTACCATGCCATTGGATTTCGGCTATTTCCCGGCCATCGATGGGTTTCCCGGTTAAGAAACGCCGCCGCATAATGGATGAATGTCTTTTGCGCAACGCTATCATCAGTTGAACGAAACGCAACATATCGGCATTTTTCTCGGTCATGCGCCAGTCTATCCAGGACAGCTCATTATCCTGGCAATAACAATTATTATTACCGTGCTGGCTGTTTAATATCTCATCGCCTGCAAGCAGCATCGGGACTCCCTGGCTGAGCAGCAACATCGTGAAAACATTTCTCGCCTGTTTTCTGCGTAACGCCAGAACGCCTGGATCTTTGGTTTCTCCCTCAATGCCGCAGTTGTAACTTAAATTATTATTACAGCCATCCTGGTTATGCTCGCCGTTAGCATAATTATGTTTTTCGTTGTAACTGAACAAGTCATACAAGGTAAATCCGTCGTGACAGGTTACAAAGTTAATGCTGTTAATGGGCAGACGCCCTTTGTGTTCATACAGGTCGTTACTGCCGCAGAGACGGGTCGCAAGTTCGTTGACCAAGCCCTTATCGCCGCGCACAAAACGCCGGATAACATCCCGGTATCTGCCGTTCCATTCGGCCCACCGATAGCCGGGGAAACTGCCGACCTGATACAACCCGGCCGCATCCCAGGCTTCGGCAATCAGTTTGGTTTTGGCCAGCTGTGCCGAAAGCTCGATACCCCAGAGCAAAGGGGGGTCTTGCAGGACCTTGCCGTCTTCACCCCGTGCTAGTGCACTGGCCAGATCAAAACGGAAACCGTCGACATGCATTTCCCTGACCCAATATTCCAGGCAGCTGATGATGAAGTTGGCAACCAGAGGATGATTGGCGTTTACCGTATTGCCGCATCCGGTATAGTCATGAAGAATGCTCTTGTTGAACTTGTCATGATGATAAAAAATGTCATCCCCGATGCCCCTGAAATTAATGATGGGGCCGTCTGCGCCGGCTTCTGCGGTATGGTTAAACACAACATCCATAATGACGCCTATGCCCGCCCGGTGCAGCGCCTTGACCAAGTCGCGAAACTCCTGCACATGGGTTCCCTGCTCCGGGGTGACGCAGTAGCCTGGATGCGGGCTGAAAAAACTGTGAGTGCTATAACCCCAGTAGTTTTTCAATCCCATATCGGCCGTGTATTGAGGGACGTCCTGCTCATCGAAAGCCATGACCGGCAATAGTTCAACGTGAGTGATACCAAGCTTTTGCAGGTAGGGGATTTTTTCAATCAAGCCTGCAAAAGTACCCGGATGAGCCACTCCCGAGGAAGGATGCCGGGTAAATCCGCCGACATGCAGTTCGTAGACAATGGCTTTTTCGCTGCGAATGCGTAGCGGCACATCGCCTTCCCAGTCATACCGGTCGTCAACGACGATGCAGCGCATCGCGTTAAGTTTGTTGTCGCCGGGCATGCATGCGGCTTTGCGGCTCCAGCGTTGATGGCTGACGGCGCGCGCCCAAGGATCAATCAGTTGCTTGTTTTTATCAAAATGCAGGCCCGCTTCACGGACCTGATTGGGGCCGTCCATGCGCCACGCATACCAAGTGCCGGTCGGCAAGCCGACCACATAAACGTGCCAGGAAAAGAAAGTCCGGTTGATTTCCTCCTGCAATACTATGGTTTGAAAGGGTTCATCGCAATCCGAGGTAGTAAACAGTAAAAGTTCCACATGCGTTGCATAACGGCTGAAAATGGAAAAATTAACCCCCTTGTTTTTAGCTATGGAACCGGAAGGGTAAGGATTCCCCGGTTTTAACTGATATTCTTTTTTTTGCATATCCTCGTCTCACGCTTTGCAATCACAAAGCTTAATAAATATTCGGGTCGTGTTTACGAACTCATAAAGACTATTATCCAAAGCCTCCGGCTAAAGGCAAAAGAATTTAGGCTAATTTTCCGTTACTTAACAACGAAAGCCAATGCTTAAAAATCAATTGTATTCATATAGGAAACTATTAGTTAATAATAGCTGATATTGTCAATCCATAGGTACGCATATATAGTATAACCAACATTGATTACTTCTTACCGAAAATTAAAGGGGCTTTAAAATGACTGATTTTCAAAGAGATATTCTAATAGGGCTGATGTTTGTTGTTGGTATTCTGGGCTTTCTTTCCGGCGAGTTCATTGTTTCAACCATCATGTTTGCAACAGCCGCAATATTCAGCAATATGCTGTTAAGTCGCAGATTGCTGGGTTAAAGTTTCTACCACCTCTTGGTATCCTGCCTCAAACAGTATCTCTCCTGTTTGATTTTTACTCCCGTTGCTTAGGCGACGGGAGTTTTTTTTGCCTTAATTTTTCGCCTGTCCTGCAAGTTAAGCCGCCGATACCGCTTTCACGATAAGGAATTTTGAGTTGGCCGCGATAATCGAATGCGCGCCGAAAAGGCGGCCAAGGTAACTGTGATAATCCAGATGCCGGTTGCCGATCACCCATAATTCACCGCCTTTGCGCAGCACCCTTTTTGACTGTTTAAACAAGCCGGCGGCAATCTGGTCGCCTACGGTATTTTGCTGATGAAACGGCGGATTGCACAGAATCAGGTCGGCGGACTCCGATTCAACCCCGATCAAGCCGTCGCCGACGCGGAAAGTCGCTTGGCGCTGTTCCCCAAAAGCACGCTGAAAATTATCCCTGGCCGACGCCACCGCCATGAAAGACTCATCGACAAAATGCACCGTCGCCAAAGGGCAGCGTTCTGCGGCGATTAAACCGACCAGGCCGTTGCCGCAACCCAAGTCGATAATGTCGCAAGCATCCTGCCGGGACGGAAGATGCTGGAGAAAAAAGCGAGTGCCTATATCGAGACTGTCGCGCGAGAATACATTGGCATGGTTGCTAATCAGGAGCTCGGTATTTTCAAGCCGGTAACAAAGCGGATAAGGGCTAGGCGGAATAATCAATTCGGCATCAGGCGATGCAAAAACCAGCCGCGCCTTTTTTTTTGCCAGCGAGGTTGTCGTCGGACCGACCAAGCGCTCCAGCAGTTTCCAAACCGAGGGCGGCAGGGTCTTGATCATGCCTGCGACAATCACCCGGCTTGTAGGCGTTAAATGCGGGTGCAGGCGTATCAGCTCGTCCTCCAGCAAGGCCAGGGTTTTCGGCGCTTTAATCAGCACCAGATCGAATACGCCCTCCGGCGATTCAAGGCTGTTCAGCAAGCTGACGCTATGTTCAGGCAAGTTATTTACGGCGAGATTAAGCCGCGTGGCCTGTTGCGACAGATAGGAATCCGACATCGCATAAGGCCGGTAAGCGCTCAACGCTACGGACAGTGCGCCGAAACTGTCATTCAATATCAAAATCCGCGCGCCCGTTGCCGGACCATCCGGCAGTGGCAGCTGTTCCGCAACCGTGTCGAGCAGATATTCGTCCGCCGCGTCCCAGGCGCGCAGCAACTCCCTCGGCCGTTTCGGCAGCCGGTTTAGTTCAAATTCGCCTTGGGCAACGGTTAGATGATTGGACATGGCTCAAGCGCGGGACATGAACTTGCCGGTTTCGGTATTGATTTTGATCAACTCCTCGGGTTCCAGATATTCCGGTACCTGAACTTCCAGGCCGGTAGTGACCCTGGCGGTTTTGGTGCGCCCTGATGCGGTTGCTCCCTTGATCGCCGGGGCCGTCTCCACGATCGGCAGTACCACGGAACTGGGCAGTTCAATGCCCAGCACCGCATCGTCCACCAGCAAGGCCACTATACCTTCCAGGCCTTCGGTCAGATACTCGATTTGTCCTTCCAAGTCCTCACTGCTCAAGCTGTACTGGGTGTAATCCTCCATATTCATGAAAATATAATTGTCTCCATCGATATAGGAAAACTGCACCTTGGCGCGGACCAGGTCGGCATCCTTGAAAAAATCGTCCCCTTTTAGCGACTCGTCCAGTTTTTGGCCGGTTTTAAGATTGGTGAAACGGATCTTGTACAAGGTCGATGCGCCGCGGGATGACGGGCTCTTGGCATCGACCTGTTTAACCGCATGGGGTACGCCGTTTATTTCAACCACCATGCCTCTTTTTAACTCACTCGCTTTTGCCACGCAAACTTCCTCTCGATTAAACTTGCCGGCAAAACGCAGCAAGGGTTTATATTAAAAAACAGCGCCGGATGGCCGGACTTAAGCCGCCATTAAACGGCATTATATCGTAGAATTTGCAGTTAAAGCCGCCTGCTATGCATGGCGTAACGAATTATCAGCGCTTTGGCGATCCAGGCGCTTCATCCTAAATATTAATCAGCGATAAGTTAAAAACCATGTTAAATAAAAAACCATCCCTCGGTTTCATCGGCATCGGCCTGATGGGTAAACCGATGACCTTGCGTTTGCTGGATGCGGGCTTTAGCGTCAATGTCTGGAACCGCAGCCCTGAAAAGCTCCAGCCAGTCATTGAAGCGGGCGCTAAAGCCTGCGTTTCCGTAGCCGAGTTGGTCCGTGTTTCCGAGGTGATTATCCTGTGCCTGGCCGATACGGCGGTTGTAGAGTTGGTTGTACTAAATAATATTGCCCCCAACGGTGCAGCGGGCAAGTTGCTGATTGATTTATCGAGCATCCACCCGGAAAACACCCGGCAATTAGCGGCGCTGCTGCATCAAAAATGCGGCATGGGCTGGGTCGATGCACCGGTTTCCGGCGGCGTCGCCGGTGCGGAGCAAGGCAGTCTGGCGATTATGGCGGGCGGCAGCGCGGAACATATCGAAGTTGCCCGGATCGTCCTAGCGCCGCTGTACAAACAATTGACTCACATGGGCGAGGTGGGCTGCGGCCAGATTACCAAGATCTGCAACCAGATGATCGTCGGCTGCAATGTGCTGGTTATTGCCGAAATGATGGCGCTGGCCAAACAGGCCGGTGTTGATGCGGGGCAAATACCCGTCGCATTGGCAGGCGGTTTTGCGGACTCCAAACCCTTGCAAATTGTCGCTCCCGAAATGGCGGTCGAAGCCTTTGAGCCGGTTAAATGGCGGGTTAAAACGCTGTTGAAGGATTTGAACATGGCGGCCGATTTGTCCGCCAAACAGGGTACATCAGTCCCGATGTCCGCCCTGGCCGCGCAGCTGATGCAATTGCACGGCAGCCACGGTTATCTGGAACAAGACCCTTCCACCTTAATCAAACTCTATAGTAAAACCGATGCTTAACTTTACCGCCAACCTGAGCCTGCTGTTTACCGAAGATACACTTATCGAGCGCTTCAAGGCCGCCAAGCAGGCGGGCTTTAACGCCGTTGAAATCCAATTTCCTTACGACCTATGCGCAACGGACATCAAAAACAAACTGGATGAATACGGCTTGAAACTGGTTTTGTTCAACGTAGCCGCCGCCGATTTATTGCAAGGCGGCGAAGGGCTGGCCTGCGTGCCTGAAAAGCGCGACCAATTCAGGCAGGCCGTCGCTCAAGCCGTCGAATATGCCAAGCTGTTAAAGCCGGAAGCGGTCAATGTCCTGCCGGGACGTTGCCTGGACAAAACCCGCTTAGAGCAATATCTGCAAACCTTTAAGGAAAACCTGGGTTACGCCGCCGAGGCCTTTTCGCCGTTGGGCATCAAGACAGTGTTTGAAGCGGTCAACACTCACGACATGCCCGGATTTATCATCCATAGCGGTGCGCAAATGCTCGACGTGTTAGATCGGCTAAACCGCCCCGGCTTGTTCATGCAGTACGATATTTATCATATGCAAATGATGGGCGAAAAGCCCGAGACATTTATTGACGAACATGCCGATAAGATCGGCCATATCCAGTTCGCCGATTGCCCTGGACGCGGGCAGCCCGGTACAGGCCGGATTGATTTCGGCCGGGTGTTTTCAGCCATTGAGGATTCGGGCTATTCGGGATGGGTGGGGGCGGAATATAAGCCGGTTGGAACTACCGCTGAAAGTCTGGATTGGTTGACGGCATAAACCTCAACTTAAAGAACGGTATTTAATCGCACACGGATAATACGGATTTGGCGGATAAACGCGAATAAAAAATCCGCAAATCCGTGTTCTATTTTTTATCTGAGTGCAAGCCAGCCTAGCCTATCAACTTCAAATACTTCTGATACAGACTTTCCTTGTCCTCAACATGCTTGGGGTCTTTGTCGATACAATCGACCGGACAAACCTCCATGCATTGCGGCAAATCGTGATGCCCCACGCACTCGGTGCATAACTCAGGATTGATGATATAAATGTCCTCGCCTTGGGAAATCGCGCCATTTGGGCATTCCGGTTCGCATACATCACAGTTGATACATTCTTCATTAATAATAAGGGCCATACATACTCCTACAAATTACAACACGACATTGATGAACACTTAATGTTCAACCAAATAAATTCAAACACTTCTTATACAAGCTCTCTTTGACTTTGTGGATGCCGTCATTCGGGCAAACCGCTTCACATAGGGGCTCGCCGTAGTGTTCAGCGCAATTGGTACACAATGCGGGATCAATCACATAAGCATCCTCGGTCTGAACAATCGCTTCATTCGGGCACTCGGGTTCACAGACGCCGCACCGGGCGCATTTATTGTCATCAATAACCAGGGTCATGATTTTTGCTCGGATTTGAATTTATTAATTAAGCATTGGTGGACAAGATCCGGCACGAAACAGGACACATCGCCGTTCAGCAGGGCAATTTCCCTAATCATGCTCGAGGAAATAAATTCATACTGTTCGGCCGGGGTCAGAAACACGGTTTCCAGTTCCGGCGCCAGACGCCGGTTCATCCCGGCCAGCTGAAATTCATATTCAAAATCGGATACCGCGCGCAAGCCGCGCAAAATCACATTGGCGCCCTGTTGTTTGGCGCACTCGACCAGCAGGTTGTCAAAGCCGATCACCAGCACATTGGGGAATTCCGAGGTAACCGCTTTAGCCATATCCACCCGCTCGTTCAGAGAAAATAACGGGGTCTTGCCCCGGTTAACGGCCACGGCGACGACCACTTTATGATAAAGCCTGGACGCTCGGGCAATCAGGTCTAAATGCCCATTGGTAATGGGATCAAAAGTACCCGGATAAATTGCGGTGCTAGACATGGTCGGTGGTTTTCAAAAAAAGCGGCAATTCTATACCAAGAATATGATTTTAAATACTCATTTAAGGAAATAACTGCATGGACAGCTCCATGCAGTCACAAGCCGGCTATTCAGTACGCTCAAACAAATGATAGCCGACTTCGCCCGCGCTTTTGCTTTTCAGCTGCCGCCAATTTGCGGGCATGCCCGACCAATTGACGTTACGTTCGGTTTCAACATAAATCTTTGCATGCTTAGCCAGCCAGCCGTTTTCCTCCAGCAGTCTACAGGTTTGAACAGCCAGATTCAGGCCGAACGGCGGATCGAGAAACGCTACATCGAAGGCTTGCGGCTCGCCGGTCAAATAGCGCAACACATCGCTTTGTACGATTTTTATCTGCCCGGCGGACAGCGCCGCCGCATTGTCCTTTAAGCAGCCGCAGGCCTGGGCATTATTTTCCACCTGGACGACCGACTTGGCGCCTCGGGAAGCGGCTTCAAAGCCCAAAGCGCCGCTGCCCGCATATAAATCCAGACACTGCTTTCCGACAATTTCATACTGCAACCAGTTGAACACCGTTTCCCTGACTCTTGCGGGCGTGGGCCTTAATCCGGGCGCATCGACAAAGCTTAACTGCCGGCTGCGCCAGTCCCCGCCGATAATCCTGAGCTTATTTTTCACTCTTGTTGCCGCTCCCGCCCAGGGTGATGGTTTGCATTAGCTGCGGGTCGATGCGGCGCTTAAAGGCGTCTTTTATCGATGCGGCCGTCACTTTTTCGACGTTTTGCTCGAACGTATCCAGATAGTCCAGAGGCATTTCATAAAAGCCGATCATCGATACATAGCTGGCCAGTTTTTTATTGGTATCGAAACGCATTGCAAAACCGCCGGTGATGTTTTTCTTGGCGGCAATCAGCTCGGCTTCCGTCGGCCCTTGCGCGATAAAATCGGCCAGGGTTTTATTCAGCACTTCCAATGCCTGGCCGGTTTGGTCGTTACGGGTTTGCAGGCTGACCGTAAACGGCCCTTTTCGGAACATCGGCGCAAACGAACTGCCCGCGCTATAGGCCAGCCCGCGTTTTTCCCTGACTTCCTCAAACAGTTTGGACACCAGTCCGCCGCCGCCCAGAATGTGGTTGCCGACATACAAGGCAAAGTAATCGGGATCTTTACGATAGGTGCCGGGCATCCCGACCAGAACATGGGTTTGAGTTGAGGGGAAGTCAATATGCTGTTTGCCCGCTTTGACCGGCATGACCACTTCAGGTAACGGTTCCGGCTTTTGGCCGACCGGCAAGCCTGAGACCAGCGTCTCTACGGTATGCTCCGCCTGTTGTCTGGACAAATCGCCTACGATCACGACCACCGCATTGGCGGCGACATAATATTTCTGATAGAAGCTGCGCAGGTCCGCCGCCTCAAAACCGGAGACCGTGACGATCTCGCCGGAAGTCGGATGCCCGTAGGGATGATCGCCGTACAAGGCCTTGTAGTAGGCGATGCCGGCCAGCTCGGCGGGCGATTCTTCCTGTTGTTTTAAACCGGCCAAGGTCCGGTTTTTTTCCCGCTGGAAATCGGCTTCATTAAAACTCGGGCTGGTCAAAATGACCTGCATGGTTTCCAGCGCCTTATCGAACAGGGGTTTATCCGTTAAGGTTCGCAACGAAACGGACGCCATATCGATCGAAACACTGGCGCCGAACTGCGCGCCGACGCTTTCAAAACGTTGGGCGATTTGATCGGCATTCCATTGTCCGGCCCCGGTATCCAGCAATGCGGACGTCAATGCAGACAGGCCGAACTGACGGCCGTCACGCGCGCTTCCGGCGTCGAACGCCACCTGTATGTCCACCATCGGCAAGCCTTCGGTATGCACATAATAAACCCGGCTGCCCTGCGGCGTTTGCCAGTGTTCGATTTTTGCCGCGGCCTGCGCCGGGTTGCAAAAAGCCGCAAGCCAAGCGGCCAACATAAAACTTAACAGACGGATACGCATTATCTAACTCCTTTTGTTGTCTTGGTCTCGGTGATATTGCCGGTGATCGGCAAGGGCTCCAGATAAGCGACGCTCAATTTGTCTTCAACCAGATACTTACGCGCGACGTCACGCACTTGTTCCGCGGTAACCCGATTAACTTTTTCTACATATTCATCGGCCACTTTCCAGCCCAGGCCGACCGTCTCCAGCATGCCCAGCTGCATGGCCTGATAAAAACCGGAATCCCGCTCGTAAACCGCCTTGGCTAGTACCTGAGCCTTAATGCGCTGTAATTCATCGTCATCGACCAGCTTGATTTGCAGCCTGGTAATCTCGTCCTTTAGTGCGTTTTCCAGATCCCAGACGGTTTTTCCTTCGGCGGGCGTGGCTTCCAGCGTAAACAATTCCGGCAATCTTGAAGCCAGGCTATAACCGGCTCCGACGGAAACGGCGATTTGCTTGCCGCGCACCAGTCCCGACTCCAATCTGGCGCTGCTGCCGCCGTCCAGCACTCCGGCCAGGACTTCCAGCGCATACGCTTCCCATTCATGTTGCGCCGTCTTCAATACCGGCACCTTGTAGCCCATGACCAGGTACGGCAGTTTTGCCGGTAACTTGACCGTCATCTTCCGAACGCCCAGCTGCTCGACTTCGGCCTGAGGCTTTAGCGGTTTAAGCTCGCTGGGCTTAAGATCGGCAAAGTATTGTTCCGCCAGCGCAAACACCGCTTTGGGCTGCACATCGCCGACCACGACCAGCGTCGCATTATTGGGCGCATACCAGCGCTGGTACCAGGCCTGAAGGTCTTCGATCTTGTAGTTTTCAATATCCGAAGGCCAGCCGATCACAGGATTTTTATACGGGCTGTTGGTATAAGCCATTGCATTGAAATGCTCCTGCATTTTCGCTTGCGGATTATCGTCCGTGCGCATCCTGCGTTCTTCGGTCACCACCTGCAATTCTTTTTTCAGCTCATCGGCCAGCAGGTGCAGATGGCGCATCCTGTCGGCTTCCAGTTCAAAGCTGACCGCCAGCCTTGAAGCCTCCATGGTTTGAAAGTAGGCCGTGTAATCCTGTCCGGTAAACGCATTTTCCTCGCCGCCGTTTTCGGCGATGATCCGGGAAAACTCGCCGGGCGCATGCTTGTCGGTGCCTTTAAACATCATGTGCTCAAGCATGTGGGAAAGGCCGGTGATACCGCCCGGCTCATAGCTTGAGCCGACCTTGTACCAAACCTGGGACACCGCCACCGGAGACCGGTGATCTTCCTTAACCAGCACTTTTAACCCGTTCCCCAACACATGCTCGGACACTTTAGTTGTCGCAGCATGGCTTGCAAAAACCGGTAGCCACAATAATGCGGCGCATAGTAATCGTTTGTTCATAACTCCCTCTTGGGTCAATGTTAAGGTTCTTTTAAGTATCTTGATTAATAAGGATTGATAACGCTATCAACCGTTAAAATTTTATCTGCACGGACATTTTCTTCAGCCCGGACTTGAACAGTTTGTTGAATTTTACCCAAACGCCAATACCAGAAAATCAATTGATAGCTTCCGGGAGCAAGATTGTCGAACTGATAGTTGTCGCCGCTGGACACACGTTTTGTCAGCATATTTTTTTTGGAAAACAGTACCGTTTTAAGCGATTCGTTATCTTCGGATAACAGTTCCAAATCACCTTCCAGTTCAATTTTAAAGATTGCAGTAGCACCGGCGTCCAGGCTGGGAAGTGTTTGAATCCTTTGGCCGGTCGAGGAGGTCTCGGCAACGAAAAAATTTTGGCTTTGCTTGGTGTTGTTATGAAGCTGTATCGTATCGCCTAATGCCAATGCGATAGACTTTAACGACATTCCTTCAGTATTGGCGGTCAATTGATGTTGCTGAGGCGGCAAGTTTGCTTGAATCAGGCCGACATATAACTCATCCAGTTTGGCGTAATTGACCATATCGGCTTGATATTTAATTCCGCCCGTCTTCATTTCCCCATATATCGAAACCGCGCCGGGATCATTTTCCATCTTTTTGTTAATAGCGGGATGAGAATCGGCGGACAACATACCATAAACACCGCCTTTGCCTTTTATAACTTTAGGTGCGGCGGTACACGCGGACAGAATGACAACACTCAACAGGATTAAATATTTCATTTGTTTATAATCTTTAAAGTCAGGTTTTTAATAGGATCTTTGCCGACGCTTAACTTGATAGACTCCGCTTTGTAGCGCAGATGTAACACGACCGCATTTAAAGTCCATTCGCCCTCCGGCAGATTGTCGATTAAAAAATCCCCAGGCCGGTCTAAAACCTGATAATAACGGTCAGGTAAAATTATTATTTTGCCTTCCATGTTCTTATGAACCGAACAGTAATAATTAACAATACCGGTAGTTTTAAAAGCTTGCTCCAGTTTAGAGCCTTTTTCTCCCAGGCCTAAATCAAAACTCGTCAACGGGCTCAGTGAAAAAATATTATGGTCTATATCCTTGCTTTCATCATTGCTCCATTGAACCTTATCTCCGGCGGCGATAACGGTTAGCGGCGAATGAAATTCCGTGTCTTTTTGTGAAACTACATGTGTTTTCTGGGATTGACCCGATTTACCGGAACCCTCCGCCTGCATGTAAACAACCAGTTGTTTAACTTGCGCGGGTGCCTCAATATGGCCTGAAATGGATTGAGCCGCAATGGGTGACAGTGATGAGAAATAAGTCAAACCGGCTGCTAAAAAATAAAAACTAATTTTTTTCATCTTGGTGTTATTCTCGTTAAGTCAGTATATGAGCTTATCTTATGAGCCTTAATAAAAAGATTTTTATCACCTTCTTTATTTCAGTCACGGCTTTATTATGCATCACTCTATACCTAATTGATACGCAAGCCGAACAGCATGAAATCAAACGAATTATTGCCGATCTGGATGCCGCGCAATTTCAGTTTCAACATGATCTGGAAGCCGAACAGAAACAGATCCAGACGCTGACCCGCGTGATAACTGCCGACCAAAAATTCCGCTCTTTTTTAGCGCAAATAAAAGATAATTTTTATCCCTTTGTTGAAGAAATCGGCAAAGATACAGACGCGGATTTTGTTTTTATGCTGGATGATGAGTCGGCCGTCAGAGCGCTTTATTCGTTAAACGGCCACAGCAAGCCGCCGATGGAAAACAACTTTTCCAGTTTTGCCGTCCAAACCAGCCTGGATTCGGGGGTGATGTCGTCAAAAATGGTCAGCTTGACTGAAGGCTTATATAGCAGCCATTTTATTCCGTTGAAAGAAAACCTGAACGATGAGTATGCGGTCGGCTTAATCGTGGTTTGCAATCAAATAAACGACGGCTGGGTTGCCAAATTATTGTCTAAAAACAATTTGCTGCAAACCGTCTTTTTCAATGGGCGACACGTTGTTGCTAAAAATACCAGCCCGGAAATGGCCTCCGCGGTCCTGAGCCATCAGCCAGACATCCGGGAAAACGGCATATTCAGCTGGAACAATGAGCGTTATATCGCTAAACAAGTACTGTTCGAGCAACAAAACCAACAGGCAGGCTACATACTTAGCGCTAATCTGGATCAAGCATTGCGCACGTTCAAACAACTGCAGCACCAGGTTATATTGATAGGCGGAGGAATTTTATTGCTGGGCGCGCTATTGTTTATGTTGATTTCGCAACGTATCACGCGTCCGTTACGCTTAATCACCAAAGGGACGCTGGAGATTAAACAGGGCAATTACCGGCATCGCATAGATTATCAAAATTCGGATGAAGTCGGGCAATTAGCCGCCGCGTTTAATGTGATGGCGAGCGATTTACAAGAAAAAGAGCTGATCCGCAGCACCTTTAACAAATATGTCGATCCTGCAATTGTCAGCGAATTGCTCAGCCAGCCGGAGAAATTAAGGCTAGGCGGCGAACGGAAACAGCAGACGGTTTTATTCAGCGATATTGCCGGATTTACCGAGTTCAGCGAAAAATTGCCCGCAGAAGCGTTGATTAAAATTCTCAACGACTATTTATCGGCAATGACTTCGGAAATCAGCCAACAACACGGCATTTTGGATAAATTTATCGGCGATGCGATCATGGCTTTTTGGAGTCCGCAGCTTTGTAATGGACATCACGCGAATTACGCTTGCCAATCAGCGTTAGCCATGCAAAAAAAACTGTGCATGTTGCGCCCGCATTGGGCGGCGAAAGGGGGGCCTGAAATTAATGTCCGCATCGGTATCGCGACGGGAGAAATGATCGTCGGCAATATTGGTTCGGAACAGGCTCGCAGTTATACTTGTATCGGCGATAAGGTAAATTACAGTTCCCGTCTTGAAAGTTTAAATAAACATTACGGAACGCAGATTATGATCGACCGGCAAACCGGGGCTGAAATAACGGGCTTTATTATTAGAGAGCTCGATACAGTACGGGTTAAGGGGCGAGAAGCCGGCGAAACCATTTACGAATTAATCGGCGAAGCCAATGAAGTTGACGACACACGGCTTGAAACAATAAGCCGCTATGAACAAGCGCTGGCTTTATACAGGAATGCCGATTTCGCCGAAGCGGCGCAAATCCTCTCAACCTTAAGCGCTGATGGCCCTAGCCGTACACTATTAAAACGTTGTAATGATCTACAACAAAATACGCCTGAAAGCTGGGATGGCATTCATTCCATGCTGGATAAATAAACTTCAATCGAACTCAAGGATAATACATGTCAGACGTTAAAATTTATGACATAAAGCCGGACATAGCGGCCAATGCACACATTACCGCTGAAACCTATAAAGCCCTGTATCAGCGCTCGATAGCCGAACCGGAAGCGTTCTGGGCCGAACAGGCAGAATTGTTCCTGGACTGGAGCAAGCCTTGGGGTAAGGTCACGGACTGCGATTTCAAGACCGGCCATATCCGTTGGTTCGAGGGCGGCAAACTCAACGTCAGCGTCAACTGCGTGGATCGGCATCTGGCAACGCGCGGCGACCAGGTTGCGATTATCTGGGAAGGCGACAACCCGGCCCAGGACAAAAAAATCACTTACCGGCAATTGCACGAGCAGGTCTGCAAGTTCGCCAACGTGCTGAAAGCGCAAGGCGTCAAAAAAGGCGACCGCGTTTGCATCTACCTGCCGATGATCAGCGAGGCGGCAGCGGTGATGCTGGCCTGCACCCGCATCGGCGCCGTGCATTCGATCGTGTTCGGCGGCTTTTCGGCCGAGTCTTTAAAAGACCGGATTTTGGATGCAGACTGCCGGTTTTTGGTTTGCGCCGACGAAGGCCACCGCGGCGGCAAGATCGTACCGATTAAAGCCAACGTCGATGAGGCTGCCGCGGCTTGCCCTTGCCTTGAAAAAGTCATCGTAATAAAGAACACCGGCAGTCCTGTCAATTGGCACGAGCAGCGCGATGTCTGGTACCACGAGGCGATGGCGAGCGCCAGCCCCGACTGCCCGGCCGAAGTCATGGATGCCGAAGATCCGCTGTTTATCCTGTACACCTCGGGTTCCACCGGCAAGCCGAAAGGGGTTTTGCACACGACCGGCGGTTATTTGCTGTATACGGCCATGACCCACAAATACGTGTTCGATTATCACGATGGCGACATTTACTGGTGTACCGCCGACATCGGTTGGGTAACCGGACATTCCTACATGATCTACGGCCCGTTATGCAACGGGGCCACCACCCTGATATTTGAAGGCGTGCCGACTTATCCCGATGCCGGGCGTTTTTGGCAGGTGGTCGACAAACATCAGGTCAATATCTTCTATACCGCGCCGACCGCTATCCGCGCATTGATGGCGCAGGGCGATGAATTTGTCGAGCGCAGCTCGCGCAGCAGTTTAAGGATACTCGGCAGCGTCGGCGAACCGATCAACCCGGAAGCCTGGGAATGGTATTACCATGTGGTTGGCGACGGCCGCTGCCCGGTCATGGATACCTGGTGGCAAACCGAAACCGGCGGCATCCTGATCACCCCGTTGCCCGGCGCGATTGCGTTAAAACCGGGTTCGGCGACCTTGCCCTTTTTCGGCATCAAGCCCGAAATCATGGACAACGAAGGCCGAATCAGGGAGGGCGCGGCCGAAGGCATCTTAGTCATCAGCCGGTCCTGGCCCGGACAAATGCGCACCGTTTACGGCGACCACCAACGCTTTGTCGATACCTATTTTAAGAACTACCCCGGCTATTATTTTACCGGCGACGGCGCGCGGCGCGATGAAGACGGCTATTTCTGGATTACCGGGCGGGTTGACGATGTGATCAATGTCTCCGGCCACCGTATGGGTACGGCGGAAATCGAAAGCGCGCTGGTGCTGCACGAGCATGTCGCCGAGGCGGCGGTGGTCGGCTATCCGCACGATATTAAGGGGCAGGGCATCTACGCCTACGTGACCTTGAATGTCGGCATCGAGCCTTCCGAAGAGCTGCGCCAGGAACTGATCGATCTGGTCAAAAAAGAAATCGGCCCGATTGCGCACCCGGATATTATCCAGTGGGCGCCGGGCTTGCCCAAAACCCGCTCCGGTAAAATCATGCGCCGTATTTTGCGCAAAGTGGCGTCCAATGAGATCGGAACATTGGGCGATACTTCCACGCTGGCCGACCCGTCCGTGGTTGAGGATATTATTGAGCATCGCGCCAATAAATAATCATCTTAACGACTTACCCTGCCCAATGCCGTAACCGCGTTTGGCTACGCGGACAAGGCATCGCGTATTTTTGTATTCAAAGCAAGCTTTGAACTCCGGCATCTGCACTTTCTGGAGTCCAAAGCTTGCTTTGGCCGTTTGGTTCGGTTGCATTTATCAGCTGAACCCAGGTAACAGTTCCCCGCTTACAAAAAACAATTCATGGACATCATCTTCAAAGAATACGGCCGGGTTATCCGGCAGAAAAAATGGTTTTTCCTGCTGGCTTTAGCCGCCTTGGCTTCAGCGATGACCCTGGATTTATTTGCGCCGGTTTATTATAAAAATATCGCCAACGGACTGGCCGCGCCCTATTCGGACGCAACGCTGACGTTATTGCTGGACAACCTGAAACAGATCGGAATGATTTATGCGGGCATCTGGCTGTCATGGCGCTTGTATGAAGTCGCGATTATTCCACTCGATGCTGGCGGCATCAATCTGCTCGAAAAACGCTGTTTCGAGGTGCTCAAAAAACAAAAATCCATTTTTTTCGAGAACAGTTTTTCCGGCAGCCTGATCAAACAGGCGAACCGCTTCTCGCGTTCTTTTGAACTGATTATGGACTGGTTTTTGTTCCAGTTTTTCATGAACATTGTGGCTGTCAGCGTCGCCTTTGTGATTTTTTACCGGCAACAGCCGGAATTCGCGTGTTATTTTCTGGCCTGGGTCGTGTTGTTTATTACCTGGAGCGTTGGTTTTTCGGTATGGAAACTGCGTTTCGATAAGGCCGTGGCC
This sequence comes from Methylobacter sp. Wu8, assembly GCF_036440755.1. Lineage (NCBI taxonomy): Bacteria > Pseudomonadati > Pseudomonadota > Gammaproteobacteria > Methylococcales > Methylococcaceae > Methylobacter > Methylobacter sp. Wu8. Next base: position 87,240 of record NZ_JAZGVT010000069.1, read on the forward strand.
CAAGCCGATTCAGTCGTCGGCGGCGCGTATTCGGATGCGATCGGCAATATCTTCGTGGTCAAGAGCTTTGCGTTGGAAGCCGGCGAACAGGCGCGCATCAACCAAGCCTCAGATATTGTTTACAGGAAGAAAAAAATCGCCTGGACCTTGATGTTCATCTCCTTCGCGGTGCAAGGCCTGATGACCTTCAGTATTGAATTGCTGCTGGTTTATTTGATGATTCAAAAATGGAAAACCGGCAGCTTTCCGGTCGGCGAGTTTGTGCTGTTCCAGTCGATCATGATCATGCTGATCCAGCGCTTATGGGAGTTCGGCCGCAATTTCAGGAACTTTTTCTCAGCCCTGGCCGACGCCTCCGAAATGGCCGATATTTTCCGCCAGCAAGATGTCGAGGCCGACGGGGCCAATGCCCAGGCGTTGACCATCGTCCGCGGCGCTATCGATTTTAACAAGGTCTGCTTCGGCTATAACGAAGCAAACCGGCTGTTCGAGGCTTTCAGCCTGAACATTAAAGCCGGTGAAAAAGTCGCGCTGGTCGGCCACTCCGGTTCCGGCAAATCGTCGTTGACCAAACTGTTGTTCCGTTTCATCGAACCCCAAAAAGGCGGCATCAGCTTCGACGGAGTCGATGCAAAAGCCTTTACGCTGGCTTCATTGCGCCGGCAAATATCGATGGTGCCGCAACAGCCGGATTTATTCCATCGCTCGATACGGGACAATATCACGCTGGGCGCGGATATTTCGGACGCGCGGTTGGCTGATGTCGCCGAGAAATCCCGCTGCCTTGAGTTCATCAGACAGCTGCCGGAGCAATTCGACACGCTGGTCGGCGAGCGCGGCGTCAAACTGTCCGGCGGCGAAAGGCAGCGCATCGCCATTGCCCGCGCCTTTTTGGAGGATGCGCCGATTGTGGTCCTGGATGAAGCCACCAGCGCGCTGGATTCGCTGACCGAAAAACAGATTCAAGCCGCGATTTTCGAGCTGATTAAACATAAAACCACATTGGTTATCGCTCACCGCCTGTCGACCATCCTGAACATGGATCGCATCGTCGTGCTGGAAAAAGGCAAAATCATAGAGCAAGGCACGCACCAGCAACTGCTCGCCAAACAAGGCAAATATTACGCCATGTGGCAGCATCAAAGTGGCGATTTCCTGGTCGAATAGCAGGCTTAATCCGCAACTGTGAAGTTTGCCGCATTGTTTTTATTTGCTCGCTAAACCACTACATATTGTGTTATTATAAAAAATAAGCACTATATATCGATTGCTGGCCTGACTCGGCGGCTTTTCGCTTTATGTTTTTTGCCTTAACTTACTATCCCCCTATTACTAGAGAGAGCTCCCAATGTCGGCAAAGCTACATGTGATCCCAAACACCGTGACCGAAATACCTTTTCAAGACGCCTCAATGGATATTTGGGACTCCAAATATCGCTTAAAAACCAAAGACGGCGTGGCGATTGACGGCACCATCGACGAAACCTACCAGCGGGTCGCCAGAGCGCTCTCCGGGGTGGAAAAGAATAAAACCAAACAGGAACAGTCTTACAAAGATTTCCTGTGGGCCTTGCGCCAGGGCGCTATTCCGGCCGGGCGGATTACGTCCAATGCCGGAGCCCTGGAACACAAGCCGGCCACATCGACGATCAACTGCACCGTATCCGGCACCATTTCCGATTCGATGGACGATATTCTGCACAAGGTGCATGAAGCGGGACTTACGCTGAAAGCCGGTTGCGGCATCGGTTACGAATTCTCGACCCTAAGACCTAAAAACGCGTATGTGTCCGGTGCGGGCGCCTATACCTCCGGTCCGCTGTCGTTCATGGACATCTACGACAAGATGTGTTTCACCGTGTCGTCCGCAGGTGGACGGCGCGGCGCGCAAATGGCGACTTTCGACGTCGGCCATCCCGATGTCGTCGAATTTATCCGCGCCAAACGCGAAGACGGGCGCCTGCGCCAATTTAACCTGTCGCTGCTGATCACCACCGAGTTTGTCGAAGCGGTAAAAAACGATCTGCCTTGGCCGCTGTCGTTTCCGGTCACCGAAAAACAAGTCAAGCTCGATAACCTGGATCTGGCCGACGACAAACAAATCATCTGGCGCGACCTGCCGCACATGGACGGCTATGTCGTTAACGACGACGGCCTGGTCGCCTGCAAGGTCAGTAAAACCATGCCCGCACGCCGCCTGTGGGACATCATCATGAGCTCGACTTACGACTACGCCGAACCCGGATTCATCCTGATCGACAAGGTCAACGAGATGAACAACAACTGGTTTTGCGAGAAAATCCGCGCGACCAATCCCTGCGGCGAACAGCCGCTGCCGCCTTACGGCAGCTGCCTGTTAGGCTCGATCAACCTGACCTCCTTCGTCAAAAAACCGTTCACCGGCGACGCGCATTTCGACTGGGACAACTACCGCAAAGCCATCAAGATTTTCACCCGCATGCTCGACAACGTGGTTGAAATCAACGGCCTGCCGCTGCCCCAGCAACAAGAAGAAATTCTCGGCAAGCGCCGCCACGGCATGGGCTACCTGGGGCTGGGTTCGACCGTCACCATGATGGGCATGAAATACGGCGACGCACAGTCGCTGGAATTTACCGAAGAAGTGACCAAGGTGCTGGCGGTCGAAGGCTGGAAAGCCGGACTTGCGCTGGCCAAAGAAAAAGGCCCGGCCCCGATCATGGAGCAGATGTTTACCGTCACCGGCGAAATGCTGCACAAACGCCCGGAAATGGTTGCCGATGGTCTTAAAATAGGCGACCGCGTACCCGGAAAACTGCTGCACGCCAAATACAGCCGCTACATGCAGCAATTGAGCCGGGAAGAGCCCGAACTGGTCGCCGAGCTGATCGAAACCGGCGCCCGCTTTACCCATCACAGCTCCATTGCCCCGACCGGCACCATCTCCCTGTCGCTGGCCAATAACGCCAGCAACGGCATAGAGCCGAGCTTTGCGCATCATTATTCGCGCAACGTGATCCGCGCCGGTAAAAAATCCAAGGAAAAAATAGACGTGTTTTCGTTTGAACTGTTGGCCTACCGCGCTTTGGTCAATGCCGATGCGATGCCTTACAGCGACAATCCCGATCAGCAATTGCCGGATTATTTCATATCAGCCGACGACGTGACGCCGAAACAGCATGTCGATATTCAGGCGGCCGCGCAAAAATGGATCGATTCGTCGATCTCGAAAACCGCCAACGTGCCGACCGATTACCCGTATGAAGACTTCAAGTCCATTTACGAATACGCCTACGATAAAGGCCTGAAAGGCTGCACCACGTTCCGTTTCAATCCCGAAGTGTTCCAGGGCGTATTGGTTAAGGAATCGGACCTGGAAAACACCACCTACCAGTTCACGCTGGAAGACGGCCATGTCGTGGAATATAAAGGCAACGAGGAAGTGGAATACGACGGCGAAATCCACAGCGCCGCCAACCTGTTTGACGCCTTGAAAGAAGGTTACTACGGCAAGTTTTAAATGACCAATAAGTTCTCGGAATACATCGTTTATGTTGATGAAAGCGGCGACCATGGTTTGAATACCATAGATCCCAACTACCCAATATTTGTACTGGTTTTTTGTATCTTTAAAAAGCGGGACTATGTGCAAACAGCAGTCCCGTTATTGCAAGAATTTAAACTAAAGCATTTTGGGCATGATCAAGTCGTTTTGCATGAAACCGATATTCGTCGCGATCGAGGCAGCTTTTCGTTTTTAAAAAGCAGGGAACTCAAAGCGGATTTTTTAGATGAGTTAACCGGTATTATCCAAGGAACACCTTTCACACTCATCAGCACCGTAATAAAAAAAGAAGCGTATCGCCAGCACCATCATGAACTGGAAAACCCCTACCATATCGCCTTGCGTTTCGGTTTGGAGCGTATTTTTTATTATTTGCGGCAACAGCCCGCTGTTACACATATCGTTGTCGAGCAACGCGGCAAGGTCGAAGATGACGCGTTAGAGCTTGAGTTCCGCCGGATTTGCGCGGGCAATAACCACCTACGGCAAGCACTGCCTTTTGAACTGGTGTTTGCGGATAAAAAAAGCAATTCGGCTGGTTTACAAGTGGCTGACTTAGTTGCGCGTCCAATCGGATTGCACATACTAAAGCCGGGGCAAAGCAATAGGGCTTTTGAGATTATTAGCGAGAAGTTTTACAAGAACGGCCAAGGCGACAAAATCGGCTACGGATTAAAATGCTACCCGTAAAAAACAAAAAGCCCCGATGTAACCACCGAGGCTTTTGGTCGACCGAGAATCCTCAATCCTTGGCCGCATTATCGTTAAGTTACTACCAGCAGTCAAGTAAAGTATAACTACTGGTAGTAATCAGCACGGCATTAAAGGGATAAAGCACAAACCACTAACATATTTCATGTAATCCAAAGTAATGGCTTTCAAATTGATTACATCTTTAACACCTATCAAGGCAGACATCATGACACTACATAAGATCACCAAAAAAATCGTCAGCTACAAAGTCCTGACCAAAGAAGATGCCGAACCGGTCAAGCAAGAGCCGGAACAGCCCTCGCTGGAAAGCATGAACGAAAACCTGACGCGCCCGGAAGTGCTGCTCGGTTCCACCTACAAAATCAAAACCCCGCAGTCGGAACATGCGTTGTACATCACGATTAACGACATGATCCTGAACCAGGGCACGCCCCATGAAGAGCGCAGACCTTATGAAATCTTCATCAACTCCAAAAACATGGAGCATTTCCAGTGGGTGTTGGCGCTGACCCGGCTGATCTCGGCGGTGTTCCGCAAAGGCGGCGACGCCTGCTTCCTGGTCGAGGAAATGAAAGCGGTATTCGACCCGCACGGCGGCTACTTCAAAAAAGGCGGCGTGTTCATGCCGTCGCTGGTCGCCGAAATCGGCTACGCGATCGAATCGCATTTGAAGCACATCGGGATGATCAAGCCGGAAAAGATGACCGATCACCAGAAACAGTTTCTTGATGAGAAGCGTAAGGAGTTTGAAGCTGCGCATGGGGAGTCGGAGGGGCAGGCGTTTCCTGAGAAGGCGGTGCTTTGCAGCAAGTGCAGCACTAAGGCGATGGTGTTGATGGATGGGTGTATGACTTGTTTGAATTGTGGGGAGAGTAAGTGTGGGTGATGGGATTGGGATTCATGGCGACATTGCATGTCGCCGGTAGCCAAACTATCACGGGTGGATTGCCTAATTACGATTCGGCTCTGCTGAGCTAAAATTGAATAAAGAACAACTTTTGAAAATAACGCTGGTTAACATACTGAATTTGCATGTTATCTACGTCCAGATAATCACTCGTAAGGGCTAAGGAGCGAACCATGACCACACTGGAAGTTCACAATATCACTATCTATCAGACTATCGACAGTCCAGATCTCTGGATGACCTATTCATTTGCACCTGAATGGCTCGCAGATGCAAAAGCAGAAGCTGAAAAGCCAGAAAATCATCATTCGGCCAGAAGGCGAGAAATTATCTTTTCCGTAGCATTTGCTGAAAGCTACTTGGTCGAATGGGTTCGTGATGAAATTCTTCAAAGAGATTTCCAAAAGTTTTTCGAACTTTTCCCTACCTCCGCAAAATTTTCGGCTAAAGAGAAATGGAAAGAGATTCCGAAGATACTTTGCCAAGATGGTCTTCTAAAAGGAACTCCCTCTTTGAAAAATACCTTTTGGGTAAATTGGTGCATACTCGTCAATTACCGAGACGGTTTAATTCATGCCGTTTCTAGCCGTCCCAGCGGCACATCTGTTCCCGAGGAAGCAGCGCTCCTTCCGTCAGTTGACAAACTGGCCGCTTTGAAGCCTGGCTGGGCAGTAAATATAGCTCTTGAGCTTGTATCTAATTTTCATATGGCTGCTGAAACAAAACTCCCTGAGTGGCTAAAAACAAATGCCTAACCTTAACAAGTACAAGCCGCGTAGGCGGGCTGAATGCAATGAAGCCCAACATTTCCAACGAAAAAACCTGCCAACAACATTAACAATGTGTCGCTACCGCGACGATTGATTTGATCGGGTTCTCGCACCCGAGGGCGAGATACTTTCTTTTGCTTCGCCAAAAGAAAGTATCCAAAGAAAAGGCGACCCGGTTGCCGCTTTGATCCTGCGTTCCTCGCTTTCGCCGGGGGTTGCCGAAAGGGGCTCCTGCCCCTTCGTCAACGTGCGGCCTCCCTGCCGCACCCCTCACGGGCTGTTCCCGGCGAAAGCTCCGGTACTCGGCGCGGCATACGGGATTAAACTCGTAACACAGGCAAATTTTCTTCGCTCTTATACGACGATTCTCGTTTACTTGTTCCCACGCGCTGCGTGGGAATGCAGTATGGGACGCGCTGCGTCCTGTATTTGTAAGGCCTATATTTCAATACATTAACCACGACTCGCGGCGTAGCGCGCCTTGACTGCGTTCCCACGCAGCGCGTGGGAACGAGACAAAAACGTTTTTTCCATAACAATAAACGCTGTGCGAGAACGAAGGAAATTTGCCGGTAGTGGGAGCTTAATCCCGTATGCCGCGCCGAGTACCGGAGCTTTCGCCGGGAACAGCCCGACAGGGGCGCTGCATGGATGCAGCGCGTTGCCAGAGGGCCAGGGATGGCCCTTCTGGCAACCCCCGGCGAAAGCGAGGAACGCAGGAAGTAAGCGGCAACCGGGCCGCCTTTCTTTTGGATACTTTTCTTTGGCGGAGCAAAGAAAAGTATCTCGCCGTCGGGGGCGAGACCCCGATTCAATCAAGCGTCGCGCTAGCGACACCTTATTTTGCAGTATGGGACGCGCTACGTCCTGTGTTTGACTAGAAAATCAATGAGCCAATGTGCATGCTTTATTGGTATTTGTAAATAACCATCCTGTAAACTTTGCCATTCTATACTCGCGCGGTCGCTTGGCTTTTAACAAGTCATGAAAGGCTTATTATCTATAAAATGCTAGTAATTTGATTATCTGCATCCGTAATCTCGCACGGTATAATCAGGAAAGCATTCATTATCAAAATACAATCATGACTAAACATAGCTATCAAAAGCCGTCGCAGCAAACTCAAGAGGAAGCGTTGAAAATAGCCCGAGGAATTCAACGCCCCGCTCAAACCAAAGAACAAACAAAGCTGATTGCTCAAGGCATTCAAAAAGGAATCGATCTATACAAAAAACAGCAAAAGGAAAAAGCCAGGGACCTGAACAGGAAACTCAAGAAAATATCAAGTCAAAAGGCGCAATCGATTGAGTCCGATGATTATGAAATACAAATAGTTTATCGGCAGCACTGGCTTCCTTGGTCGCTACTGTTTTTGACATGGCTGGGCGCGGGCATTTACTTTCTCGTTCAAATTCAATGAACCATCGAGCCCCATTGATTCATTGAATGTGAACTCATACGACGGGTAAATTTGCTTCGTTCTCGCCGCGTGGGAATGTAGTATGGGACGCGCCGCATCCTGTGTTACGCTGGTTCGCAATCTCCAGCTCAACATTTTCAACGGGATCTGTTTCCCAACAACACAATGATGAAGCAATATAATTGTTTGTGGTTTTTTGTGCTCATGATGATTGTTAATGGCCAATTAAACCGAGCCAAAATTGGCCATTAATTTTGAGCCACTTTTTCAGACGTTATCTTGAATCCAGCAGCTTCAAACAGCCCTGTTACTATGAGCCGGTGCTCGACATGATGCACGGCTGTACTGAGCGACGGTGTACCCGATAGTCTTTCGCTTTCGCTCAATTCAATCGGTTTTACACTCATTGCCTAAACATTTTCCTATTTTAATGCATGGCGATTTATTGTTAAGCGCTTAAGTGGCTAGCTAATAACTGGTTACCGCTATCAGCGACAGTCGGTTCCCGACCCCGAGCAGCATTCGGCTAAGAATAATTCGTTGACTTCTTTTCGAAATATAGCTGACTATAGCCCGCCTAATTTTCTAGTTTTCTACCAATGCCCGAAATTCGATTTAAAGAAATCATTCTTGCTCTACGCTTGGTTCGGCCACTGGGTTTTTTCTGTGTAGTCAGTTCCTTGATCGTTTTGATAGGTTATATACTTAATTTTGAACCACTGTACAGGCCTATAAGCAGCGGTCCCGCTACTCATCCATTAACAGCAATAATGTTGTTTCTTCTGGGTGTCGGTAAATCTTTCTGGCGGCCTTATTCAAATACCCCCTTAATAATGGGGTGCGATATTTTAGCTTTTTTGTTGGCTGGCGCTCGGCTTATCGAGTTTTTTTCCGCTATCCCCATTTTACAAATAATCACCCCTTTTTCCACACAGTTAGCCCAATCGGCAATAGCGGGGAAACCGATTGAAATAGGCATCAATACGGCTGTTTTTATTTTAATGTGCGCAGCCGCTTCAATACTTTTTGCCCAGAAAAAATATGTTTTATCTCAGCTTTTAGCTTTTCTGGCATTGGGTATTCCTTTTGTGAGTTTGACCGGTTATTTCTACGCCGTGCCCATGTTTTATGGACAGATGGCGCTTACGACAGTAATTCCTTCAATACCGGCTGGCTATGCCGCTCTGTTGGTAAATGCCCAATATCATGCATTGCGAGCAATTCTAAGCCCCTGGGTTGGCGGAAAAATCGCCAGAATCCAATTTGTATTGGGCTATTTATTCCCAATCTTCTTGGGCTACTTGTTATTCTCCATTAAATTTCACAATTCGAGTGAGCTGATAGGCGTATTTGTCATTCTAACTGGTATGTTCATAACTTTGCTGATCGCCTATTCAGCGATGTATCAGGAAAAAATTGATGCTTCAAGACGCCAGTTAGAGCGTAAACAAAATTTTGCAGCCACTACTGATGCGTTGACTTTATTAAGGAATCGGCATTTTCTTCTGGAAAGCGGCAATTACCTCATAGAACGCGCCAAACGAAATCAGGAGTGTTTGTCAGTAATGATGCTAGATGTCGATCATTTCAAATACATTAATGATAATTATGGACACCAAGCCGGCGATGAGGTTTTGCAAATTTTAGCGGCTACAATTCGGGCGTCTATTCGCAAAGATGATATTAGCGGACGATATGGGGGGGAAGAATTTGTTGTTTTATTACCGTGTACAGATTTATCCGGGGCTATGCTGCTAGCGGAAAAATTAAGACAGTCTATAGCAACTCAGCTTTTTCCAATTGACAAGGCTGTTACGGTTTCGATTGGCTGCGCTGAGCTGAAAAAAAATGAAGTTCTTAATGGTTTGCTGAGTCGGGCTGATCATTTTATGTATCAAGCTAAAATGAATGGACGCAATCAGGTTGCGGGTTATTCCGCCGCCATCTGAATGGCAACTTTGTGAAAATGATCTGGCATCACATGAAACTTGTGAGCGCCGCTTTTTGCCTGTTTTTTTAATCGGTGCATCTTGGTGATTTTTACCCAGTTAAAGCCAGTCCTTTTTCTTAAAAAACCTGAGCAAAAATACCGATACCCCTATAAATATCATCCACAATGTCGGGTAACCCCAACGCCATTTAAGTTCCGGCATGTATTCGAAGTTCATGCCGTAGACACCGGCGATGAAGGTTAGCGGAATAAAAATGGACGCAAACACGGTCAGCACTTTCATGGTTTCGTTCATTTTGTTGCTGACGCTGGATAAATAAATATCCAGCATACCGGAGATTAAATCCCGGTAGGATTCCATGGCTTCGGTTACGCGTATCACATGATCATAAATATCGCCGAAGTAGCGTTTGGTTTTGTCTTTGATCAGCGGCGATTCGCAGCGCTGAATGGAAGCCAGCAACTCCCGCATCGGCGATACGCTTCGGCGTAAAAAAATCAATTCGCGCTTGATTTTCTGGATGGTGTTCAGGGTTTGCGCCGATGGATCGGTCAGTAATTCATCTTCAACGGTTTCAATCAGTTCGTCGAAGGTGTCTTGCAGGCTAAAATACTCGTCGACGATGCTGTCCATGATCACATAGGCCAGGTAATCCGTACCCAGATTCCTGAGATGGCTTTTATCGTTGTTAAGCCGGGTGAACAGGGGTTCGAACAGCGCATCGGGCTTTTCCTTGAAGGTGAAAACAAATTTGTCTAGCAGCAGTAAGCTGACCTGCTCATACTCGACATTAAACTTATCCGCAGCCAGGGCAATCGCTTTGATGACGATATACAAATAATCGTCAAATTCCTCGAATTTCGGGCGTTGGTGAGTGTTGAGAATATCTTCAAGCACCAGACCATGAATATCAAAATGTTGTCCGATCGCGTCAATAATTGAAACGTCTTTCAGGCCGTCGATAATTACCCAGGTGATGGTGTCGGTGGTCTTGTAGGGCAGCAGCTCTTCAATGGTCTTTATGGTGCGCCGGTTTAGCGATGATTTGTTGTAATCAATGACGGTGATTTTCTGTTCGTACTTATGCACTTCGCCGACATGCACCAGCGATCCTGGCGGCAGACCCGATTTTTCGGAGGCGTAACTCAGTGATTCAGACATGGTTTATCCTTTTGATAATTTTTTTTATCCGGCTTAGGTATTCAAGCATAATGGCGCATATTTTAGTTGTTTGGACAAAGTATAACTTTAGATGAAGGCTTTACACAGATGATACACAAACCGATGCTGGGCTGGCGCGAGTGGGTGGCTTTGCCGGAACTCAAGCTTGCCGGGATTAAAGCAAAAATCGATACCGGGGCGAGATCATCGGCTTTGCATGCGTTCGCTATCGAGCCTTATCGAAAAGGCGGGCAGCGCTGGGTGATGTTTGCGATTCATCCCTTGCAGCAACGCTACGACATGGCGGTTGAATGTCACGCACCGGTTAAAGACCGGCGCATGGTTACGGATTCCGGCGGGCACAAGCAGCGCCGTTATGTGATCGAAACCCAGCTGTTGCTGGGGCCATCGGTGATAAGAGCCGAGATGACGCTGACCAACCGTGATACGATGCGCTTTCGTATGTTGCTGGGACGCACGGCGATGGATGCGCGGTTTATCATCGATCCCGGCGCATCGTATCTACAGGGCAAGCCCGATGCGGATGAATACCGGCGATTGCTGGAACGTAAAGATTAAAGACGAAAGGCTAAAGGCTAAAGGCTAAAGGCTAAAGTGTATCTTTCGCCCTTTGCCCTTTGCCCTTTGCCCTTCGTCTTTTACCTTTAGCCTTTATTCAGTCAAATCCGTGCTATCCGAGTTCTATTTTTAACAGCTGTTAAAGACATTTTTAAAGACTTATGAGCAAGAAAAACAAAACCGCGTTTGTCTGCGATCAGTGCGGCGCCGATTTCCCCCGCTGGGGCGGGCAATGCACCAGTTGCGGCGAATGGAATACTATCAAGGAAGTCAGGCTGGGCGGGGCAGAGCGTCATAACCGCACGGCGGGTTATGCCGGGAGCCGGTCGGAGGTTAAATTATTATCCGACGTTAATCTTTCCCAGGCGGAGCGGATTTTCAGCGGAATTTCCGAATTCGACCGCGTTTTGGGCGGCGGCATCGTTTGCGGCAGCGTGGTGTTGATCGGCGGAGCGCCGGGGGCGGGCAAGAGTACGCTGCTGTTGCAGGCGATTGCCAATATTGCCGGGCGCGGCGTGAGCGTGCTTTACGTGTCCGGCGAGGAGTCGCTGCAACAGATTGCCGAAAGGGCGCACCGGCTCAAGCTGCCTGCGGACAAGATCATGATGCTGGCCGAAACCTCGGTGCAGCGGATTTGCGATGTGATGGATGAAGTCAAGCCGCAAATTCTGGTGATCGATTCGATTCAGGTGATGCATACTCAGGATACGGAGTCGGCGCCGGGTTCGGTTTCCCAAGTCAGGGAGTCGGCCAGTTATTTGACCCAATACGCCAAAAAGCACGACGTATCCATTTTTATGGTCGGGCATGTGACCAAGGATCAATCGCTGGCGGGACCGATGACCTTGAGCCATATCGTCGATACGCAAGTGATGCTGGGATCAACCGATGACGCGCGGTTCAGGGTGTTACGGGCGGATAAAAACCGTTTCGGCAGCGTCGGCGAGCTGGGCTTTTTCGCGATGGACAGCACTGGGCTAAAAGAGGTTAAAAATCCCTCGGCGATGTTTTTAAACCGGCCGGACAAGCCCTCCTCAGGCAGCGTGGTGACGGTGTTGTGGGAGGGGACGCGACCGCTGCTGGTGGAAATTCAGGCGCTGGTGACCGAATGCCAGTATGGCAATCCTCGGCGGCTGGCGGTGGGCTTCGATCAAAATCGTCTGGCGATGTTGCTGGCGGTGCTGTCGCGGCACGGCGGCATTTTTACCGCGAATGATGAAATCTATGCCAATGTGGTCGGCGGCATTAAGGTGACCGAAACCAGTTCCGATTTAGCTATTGTGGTCGGGGTTGTGTCCAGCTTGAGGGATAAGGTGATTCCGCATGATACGTTCTTTTTCGGCGAAATTGGATTGAGCGGGGAAATCAGGCCGGTAGCCAATGGTCACGCCCGGCTAAATGATGCGGCAAAACACGGCTTCAAAAAGGCGGTGATTCCGAAGGCTAATGCACCTAAAAAACCGATTGAGGGATTGAAGATTTACGGGGTTTCTACGCTTTCCGAAGCGTTGGATATTCTTTCGGAGATATGAGGCAAAAGACGAAAGGCTAAAGGCTAAAGGCTAAAGGCTAAAGGCTAAAGGCTAAAGGCTAAAAAAGAACCCTTTCGCCTTTCGTCTTTTGCCCTTCGCCTAATTCATCTTACTCGAACAGCGCCAACAAATCCCTTTCCAGTAAGGCGCTGTTGCCAAGATTAAGCTCGACCAGACGGCGTAGCTCGGAAATACTGTCTATATCGATATGCTCACATTTAAACCCGACTTTATTGCCGACGACGTGGGTTGCGGTCAACTCCATTTTTATTTGGGCATCCTCGGACAGGTGTAAGGTGAGCGTGTAGAGTTTTTCCGGGTTTTCTTCCCAGGGAAAGTCAAAGCGTAATAAACAGCCTTTTAACGACAAATCAATAATTTCGCAGCTCCATGTATTGTCATCGGAGCTTAAGGTTGCTTCTTCGGCGAAATGAATGCGGTGAAAATGGCGGTGGTCTGGGTTTTCTATTGGATTCATGGATTTAATTCAAAAAGAATTGCAGGGATGTATTGTCGATAACCAACACATCATTCGTGTTCAATTTTAGCGCTTTATCGTTTAAGGGCTCATTGTTTACGGTAATGGTGCCGCTGTTTTCCAAGACTGAAACAAAATACCCGTCTTTTCTCCTTGAGATAGCAACAACGCCGTTGCCATCACGGCCAAGCCGGGCCATTGGCTTTTTTAATTGCAGGATTTTCCCGATATTGTCGCCGGTCATAAATTGCAGATTGGCGGTCTGGCTAAGCGATTTTAATTCGATTGGCTCCGCGGTATTGAACATGACGCCATGTTTTCCCATTGAGATCATGTCGTTGTCATTGAGAATGCGGGTTTTGGTTTCTTCACCGTTGATGATTAGCGGGAATTCATCGTTGAGTTGTTTGATAGTGCAGTCATCGTCACCAATAATGATTACGGCGTGAGCCGGAGCGACGGTCAGGCTGTCAATCGTTAAGTCATTGCTTTCATCGCGTCCGATATGGACAATACCGTTTTCAAACAGGCTCGAATGAATTGCTTTGTCTTTGAAAAAAACGGTGAGTTTTGCCATTGTTATGGATGAGCATCTTTAAACGAGTTTTGATTATAGACGGTATCATTTTAGTTGTTCAACAAATTCCACTTTTGGGTAATGCCTCGGTCGGCCTTGTGAGAAAGGCTTATTTTATCGGTAGAAATTTGACCAATTTAACGCTATTTTCATCCCGTTTTATAATTTCCAGCGGGTATCCGTGCAGCCTGATACCGGTTCCTGTTTCGGGGATGGTTTCCATAAACTCAATAATAAGTCCGTTCAGTGTTTTAGGCCCCTCCGTGGGCAGAGACCATTGGGCGACGCGGTTTAGTTCCCTGATAGTTATATTGGCGTCAACCAGATAGCTGCCGTCGTTTTGGGCTCTAACGGCGACGTCGTCGGTGATCAGCTCACCTACTATTTCCTGCAATAAATCGTCCAGTGTGACTAATCCCTGCACATCGCCGTATTCATCGACCACCAGACCTATGCGGATTTTTTCATGTTTAAACCGGTGCATTTGATTATGTACCGGGGTGCTCTCAGGAATAAATGAGGGCTTGTCCAGGCAGCTGATGATGGTGTGCTTATCAAAGTCTTCCTGGTTAATCAGCACCAGTATCTTCCTTAAGTGGATAAAGCCGATAATTCTGTCGATGCTGGTTTTGTAGACGGGTAATCGGGTATGCGGGCTGGTTTTTATTCGGCTAATGATGTCTTCAATAGGCGACTCAAGGTCTATGCCGATAATTTCGTTGCGAGGCGTCATGATGTCTTCAACCGTCGCCGATTCGAGCTCGAGTATGCCCATCAGCATTTTCTGGTAGCGTGTAGGCATCAGACTTTCCGCATCGCTAATAATGCTTTTTAATTCGTCTTTATTTAGTGCATCATGACGATTTTTTTTGACATCGACGCCGACTACGCGGAGCAACAGGTTGACAAATAAATTGACGAACCAAACGATGGGATAAAGGATTTTCAGTAAAGGTGTGTAAATCCAGGCGGCGGGGAAGGCAAGCGGCTCCGGTTTGATGGCGGCGAGCGTTTTGGGCGTTACTTCCGAGCAAATAAGCATTACGATAGTCAAAATTCCGGCAGCGATAGCGACACTGGATTCTTCATCGGCATAGAGCTTAATGGCGATGACAGTCGCTATTGAGGATGCGAAATTATTGACAAAATTATTGCATAGCAAAATCAGGCCGAGCAAGCGCTCCGGTCTTTGCAGTAATTGCTGTGCTTTGGTTGCACCGGAATGATTTAGTTTAACTAAATGTTTTAAACGATAACGGTTTAGCGTCATCAAGGCCGTTTCCGAGCCGGAGAAAAAAGCGGAAAGAATAAGCATGGCGGCAAGTATGCCAAACAGCATGCCAAGGGACATATCGTTCAAAGAAGATGTACTCTGGGGTTGTGAAAACGGCTCTAGTCTCCATGATGAGAAATTTTTGTCAAGCGTCGATGTGAGTTGCTGATGAGGTTGATTGTGTAAGTTACATTAGAAAGGTATTAGAACAATATGAAATAAAAAGAATTTTGACATGCTGCTGATTCGATGCTTAACTTTGCCGAATAGCTAAATAATTAGAGAGATTTTTTTTAAGGCCTTGCTGGATAATGGGCAGCAGTTACTATTCGGTCGGTTTCCAGGCTGTTAAACGGCCTATTAATGAGTGATGAGTGTGAAAATATGGCGTTGCCGCGCATTTTGGTAGTTGACAATAACAAAGCAAGAATCCAGCAATTGGAGGCGGTTTTCCAGTTTATGGGATACGCAGTACAAGCCGTAGGAACGGCGGACTATGCGTCTTGTTTTAGCGAAACTGATCAGCTGTGCGGGGTTTTTGTCGGCGATGGCATTGAAAAACAGGCGACTGTGGTCAGTGATATTGTGGAGCGGGCGAATAAGATTCCCGTCGTCCTGCTGATCAATAAGGGAACCGCACTTCAGGTTTCGACCGCGATCACCAATAGTGTGTTTCAAGTACTGGAATGGCCGACTACGCATCCCGTGTTGAAACCCATACTCGATAAATTTTCAGCATCGGGCGGGCATACGGTTTTTACAGTACGTGAAGGAGGGGACCGTCGTGCGCCTACCGCTCAGAGGCTAAAAGGCAAAAGCCAGGCTATTGTCGAGATCCGCAAGCTGATCGAGCAGGTTGCGGAATCGGATGCAACGGTTTTAATTCTTGGCGAGTCGGGCACCGGAAAAGAAGTGGTTGCCAGGGCTTTGCACGACGCCTCTTTTCGTAAAGACAAACCCTTTGTGCCGATAAATTGCGGCGCGATTCCGGGGGAGTTATTGGAGAGCGAATTGTTCGGGCATGAGAAAGGGGCATTTACCGGGGCTTTAACCGCCCGGCAAGGCCGTTTTGAAATGGCCGAAGGCGGTACGCTTTTTTTGGACGAAATCGGCGATATGCCTCTGGCTATGCAGGTCAAACTATTGCGCGTATTGCAGGAACGCACCTTTGAGCGCGTAGGAAGTAACAAAACTATACATTGCGATGTGCGGGTTATTGCCGCAACGCACAGGTATCTTGAAAACGAGATTAAAGAAAACCGGTTCCGGGAAGATCTGTTTTACCGCTTAAATGTTTTTCCTATTGAAATACCGGCCTTAAAAGACAGGGCTGAAGACATCCCCTTGTTAGTGAACGATCTGATCGCACGTATGGAAGCGTCCAATCGCGGTTCAGTACGGATGACCTCTGCCGCATTAGCCGTGCTGATGCAACATGACTGGCCCGGCAATGTCAGGGAGTTGGCAAATTTGATTGAACGCTTGGCAATTATTAATCCCAAAGGGCTCGTTGACGCGGCTGATTTGCCGGAAAAATTTCAACAGTACGACGTTTCTGAAGACATCATTAATGATGCGGAAGCGATGAGCGACGAAGAAGCTGTTAATACAAAGGAAGGAAAAGAAGATCGTGAGGAAGAGGAGGAGTTATCCGGGGCCGGACAAATTGAGGTTATCGGTACTCTTGATAGTTCGTCGGGTGCTTTAGCCCAGTTGCCGGAACAGGGAATCGATTTGAAAGAATATTTGAATGTTTTAGAACTCGATTTGATACGGCAGGCGTTAAATGAATGCAACGGCGTGGTGGCCCATGCCGCCAAGAGGTTGAATATGCGGCGTACAACATTGGTTGAGAAATTACGCAAATATGATTTGCAACGTTAAGTAGGGGAGTCAATTCTTTGGCGGATTGGTTTTTAAATGTTGGGCGAGTGATGTAAGCAATTGAAATTAAAGTAGTTAATATTTGGTCTGGTTTTTGCTTGTCCACAATTAAGTTTGAGAGATAAAAACCTAGAGCGATCAGATATGAATACTCAGAAAAACCAGAAAACCGAGCAACTCACCGATGCGTTTCGCATTTTTAACGAACTATCCCAGAACTTGTCGGTTTCTTACCAAGGACTGGAAGAGCAGGTCGCCAAACTGCATGCTGAGCTTGCCTTCGCCCATAGTGAACGGCTCAGAACGCTTGAGGAAAAAGAAAAGCTTGCCAGCCGGTTGGAAAAGATATTGGCAGCGCTTCCGGCCGGGGTTATTGTGTTGGATGTGGATGGTAAGGTTTTGGATTGCAATGCGGTAGCGATAGCCTTTTTAGGCGAACCTCTGATTGGTCAGGATTGGCTTGACGTTGTCGCCCGCAGTTTGATTCCCGTCGTCGGTAACCCGCATGAACGCCAATTGAGCAATGGCAAACGGGTCAATATGACCGCCAGCAGAGACGTAGCAGATACCGATTCCGGGCAAATTATTTTGTTGTCCGACGTCAGCGAAATGCGCAACCTGCAGGATATGCTGAATCAGCAAAAACAGTTGTCGGCCATGGGCGAAATGGTCGCGAGCATGGCGCATCAGGTCAGGACGCCGCTGGCGACGGCGATACTTTATGCGTCGCAAATGGGCAGTCCGGCAGTGGATCATGAAAAACGGCAGCGGTTTTCGCAAAAAATTCTTGAGCGTCTGCAATATCTGGAAAGGCAGGTTAACGATATGTTGATTTTTGCCAAAGACGGGCGTTTGGCGATGGAGACTTTTTCATTGGCCGAACTGTTGAATCATCTGAAAGAAGCGGTGAAAGACTATACCGGCAACGGCGGGATTGATTTGCAGATTGTTAATGAGGTACAAAGCGACGTAATGCTGGGTAATGAAAATGCCTTGCGCGGTGCGTTGCTTAATTTATTGAATAATGCGGTTGATGCGGTAGGGCAGGCCGGGTGCATACACATTTCCGTGGATCAGCTTGACGGCTGCAATTTACGGATCGTGATTGAAGATGACGGTCCGGGTATCGAAAGCGAGCTATGTCAGCGTATTTTTGAGCCGTTTTTCACCACCAAGAGCTATGGTACCGGTTTGGGATTGGCGGTCGTCGACAGCGTAGTGAAGGCGCATGGCGGTCAAGTACGTGTCGAATCGGTTCTGGGGCGGGGCACTGTTTTTTCGATAGTCCTGCCTTGTATCAATCAGGCGTTTGGTTTACTGCCGGGCGGGTTTTCACATAAGGCTATCCAGCCTGATGCCCTTCGGGTCAATGCAAATCTGTTCCAGACAGATTTGTCCGGTAAAAATCATCATCAACAAAGGGAGCTGAACCATGAAACAGTATGATGTGTTAGTCGTTGAGGATGATCTGTCTTTATGCGAAGCACTTTGCGATACGCTGGAGATAGGCGGTTATCGTGTGGTTTCCGCCCGCAACGGTACAGAAGCGTTAATTAAGTTGGAACACAGTCAGTTTAAGCTGGTTGTCAGCGATGTGCAGATGCCGGTTATGGATGGCTTTCAGCTATTGAAAAATATGCAGCAAAAATATTCGGAAACGCCGGTGCTGCTGATGACGGCTTTCGGGACTATCCCTAAGGCAGTCGAAGCCATGCAGGCAGGTGCTTCCGATTATCTTATCAAGCCATTCGATGCCGAGGCGCTGGTCAATAAGGTGGCTGATTATGTGACAGCCAATCCGTTGGCGGCCAATACGGCCGATAATGAGCGAGTCGTGCAGGACAACGGCATGAAAAAACTTTATGCGTTGACTGCCAGGGTTGCTAAAACCGATGTTACCGTGTTGTTGCAGGGTGAAAGTGGAACGGGCAAAGAAGTTATTGCCGGCTATATTCATCAGAATTCGGCTTATCATCGCGGGCCTTTTGTTGCGGTGAATTGCGCGGCTATTCCTGAAAACATGCTGGAGGCAATGTTGTTCGGTTATGAAAAAGGCGCATACACCGGCGCCGTTCAGTCTATGCCGGGGAAATTCGAGCAGGCTCAGGGCGGTACTTTGTTGCTGGATGAGATAGCCGAAATGGATCTGGGCTTGCAGGCAAAGTTATTGCGGGTGTTGCAGGAAAAAGAGGTCGAGCGTCTGGGCAGCCAGAAAAAAATCAAGTTGAACGTCAGAATTTTGGCGGCTACCAATCAGAAGCTAAAAGAACAGATGGAGCAAGGACGGTTCCGCGAAGATTTGTATTATCGTCTGAATGTATTCCCAATTAACATTCCGCCGTTACGCAATCGGCCGGGCGATATTTTGCCGCTCGCGCAGGAACTCATGCAGCGGCATAGATCGGACGGCAAAAAGTTGCCTGAGTTTGACCCTAAGGCTGTCGAGAAAATGCTGGCTTATAGCTGGCCGGGTAATGTCAGGGAGCTGGATAATGTGGTGCAGCGGGCGCTTATTTTGCGGACTGGCGATAAAATTACTGTCGATGATTTGGTGTTTGAGGACATGGGCTCGATGAGGATTTCTTCCGAGAGGCAGCCTGAAACGTCTCTAGCCGAGAGTAAGGATGAAAAGCTTGAGATCAGCGGCTTGGGCGAGGGCGTTCGCTCTGCCGAAGAAAGTATTATTTTACAGACCCTGCAAATGGAAAACGGCAGTCGTAAGACAACGGCCGAGAAGTTGGGCATCAGCCCCAGAACACTCCGGTATAAAATGGCAAGGATGAAAGATTCGGGGGTGATTATTTCGTGCTAACATGTGGCATTAAAAATGCTTTACACTCTGTACTATATAAATGTGTAAGAGGAAAACCCCATGAGTGAGATGAATGTAAATCAAGTTTTGGCTCAGATGCGGGCAATGTCACTTGAGGCCGGTAGCGCTAAAGTGCAAGAGACAGGCGGCGGGGCCGATTTTGCCGCAATGCTAAAGCAGAGTATCGGAGCTGTTAATGACTCCCAGCAAACCGCCGGAAAAATGGCGGAAGCTTTTGAACAAGGCGATACTAATGTCAGTCTTGCAGAAGTTATGGTGGCTTCGCAGAAAGCAAGTGTTTCATTCCAGGCAATGCTGCAGGTTAGAAATAAATTGGTTGAAGCCTATCAAGATGTCATGAATATGCCAATGTAGCATGACGGCAAACTGTGATTAAAAAATGAGCGAAAATAGCCTGATTGAGACCAACCCAAGTCACCAGCATGACCCGACGGCAAAGAGCAAGGGTCATCTTGACGGTGAATCCTCTCATATTTTTGCGACCAAGGTTGATGCCCATCCCGCTCTAAAAGGTCTGGCCGGATTGACCATAGCGCGTCAGATAGGATTGATGTTGGGTCTGGCTCTGAGCGTCGCTATCGGCGTCGCTATTGTGCTATGGTCGCAGGAACCTTCCTACGGACGTTTGTATTCCGAGATCGGCGAAAGTGATGTGGCTGAAATTCTTGAAGTTCTCAATAAGGAGAATATTAAGTATAAAGTCGAAACCGGTTCCGGGGCCATTATGGTGCCGATGGATGATGTCAGTGCAGTGAAGCTGAAATTGGCGGCTCAGGGCTTGCCTAAAAGCACCAGTATGGGATACGAGTTACTGGACAAGGAGCAGGGTTTCGGCACCAGTAAAAGCGTTGAAGCGGTGCGCTTCCAACGAGCGTTGGAAGGCGAAATTGCGCGAACCGTTATGTCTATCCAGAATGTAAAATCAGCCAGAGTGCTATTGGCTATGCCGGTTCAGTCGGTGTTTGTGCGTGAGCGCAAGAAGCCCAGCGCTTCCGTCATGGTGAACCTGTATCAAGGCAGATCGCTGGATAAAGGGCAGGTTGAGTCAATCATTCATTTAGTTGCGTCCAGTGTGCCGCAGCTTGATGCTGACCAAGTAACGGTCGTCGATCAAAAAGGGCAACTGTTAAACAGCAATAGCTCATCAGCAGCGGGGAATTTGACCTCCAAGCAATTTGAATACAAGAAAAATATCGAAGAGCATCTGATGGGGCGCATTCAAAATATTTTGTCGCCATTGGTGGGGGGCGAGGGAATGCGCGTGCAAGTTTCAGCGGATGTGGATTTTACCGAAACTGACAGAACCCAAGAAATGTTCAATCCAGATTTGCCGGCTTTAAGGAGCGAGCAAGTATCGGAAGAGAAAAGTTCATTGTCCGCTACTCAAGGCGTTCCCGGCGCGTTATCAAATCAGCCAACGCCTGCGGGTGTCGCCCCGCAGACAACCCCCACAACAGCGGGAGCGCCAGGTTCGACTGCCCCGAACGATCAGGCCGCTTCTACTCCGTCCGGTTCGGCATCAAAAAATGCAACCAGAAACTACGAGCTGGATAAAACCATTACCCATACCCGTTTGGCCACAGGCGGCTTGCGCCGATTGTCTGTGGCTGTCGTTGTCGATGACCGCCGCATACCCCAGAGCGATGGCACGGTTAAAGCGCAGTCTTATTCCCAGGAAGATATTAATCGCTTTAGCGATCTGGTAAAACAGGCGGTAGGTTTTGACAGCAGTCGAGGCGATCAGGTTACGGTTACTAATGTCGCCTTTAAAATAGACGAACTTATTGAGGCGTTGCCGGAAATACCCGTTTGGGAACAAGGCTGGTTTCTTGATGCGATGAAACAAGTTGCCGCCGCGTTGGCCGTATTGTTCCTGTTTTTTGGTGTATTGCGGCCCACGATGCGCAGTCTGGTCGGCCGGGATATGGAAGAGAAAAAAGCCTTGGCTTTGGCCGAGGCGGAAAAAAAGGCGGCCTCTATCGGGGGAACTGTCCGTTTTGATGAGCATGGCCTGCCTATCGCCGTACCGGTCGGTCAACAAAGTGTAAATTTGAAGATGCCCGAAGAAATGCAGGATCTATTGCTTTTGGACGTACCTCAGAGTTATGAGCATCGCCTGGAATATGTGAAGCGATTGGTTGACGACGATTCAAAAGTAGTTGCGCAAGTTATTAAGTCGTGGGTTAAAAAAGATGGCTAATAAGACAGAACTAAAAAAAGATTTAACCCAAGTTGACCGCGCCGCAGTGTTGTTGCTGGCGCTGGGCATGGACAGGGCGGCGCTGGTTCTAAAGCACATGACGCCCAGGGAAGTGCAGATTTTAGGTATCACGATGGCAAGCGTCGGTGAGATTTCCATAGAGATGATGGACGAGGTGGTTGAAGAGTTTATTGTCGCAGTTAAGAACCAGACGGCTCTGGGCATGGATACCGATGAGTATATCCGAACCGTATTGATCAGCGCTTTGGGCGCAGATAAAGCGAACAGTATCCTTGACCGGATTTTGCAAGGCGGAAACACGAAAGGTATCGAACAGTTGAAGTGGATGGATACCCGGTCGATTGCAGATATGATTCGTTTAGAGCATCCGCAGATTGTCGCGACGATTATGTCCTTGATGGAAAGTGAGCAGGCGGCGGATGTGATGATGTACTTGCCCGAAAGCATGCGTGCTGACTTGATGATGAGAATTGCAACGATGAAGGGCGTGCAGCCATCCGCTCTGCGTGAGTTGGATCAAATTATGGAAAAACAACTAACCGGCTCTGATAATGTTAAATCGACCAATATCGGCGGTGTTGATGCGGTGGCTAATATTTTAAACTTTTTGGATGGCGGTGCCGCCGATCTGGTGATGTCGGGAATCGCCGAGCACAGGTCTGAATTGGCTCAGGAAATTCAGGAGAAGATGTTTACCTTTGAAGACCTCACTTCTATTGATGAAAGAGGCATGCAAACATTACTGCGTGAGGTTTCAACCGGGCAGTTGTTATTGGCGTTGCGCGGCGTGGGTAGCGAGCTTAAAGAGAAAATATTCAGTAATATGTCCAAACGTGCGGCGGAGATGCTGCGCGACGACCTGGAAGCGTCGCCGCCTGCCAAGTTGAGTGAGGTGGAATTGGCGCAGAAAGACATATTGGCTATTGCTAAAAAACTGGCGGATGCGGGTGAGATACAAATGGGCGTAGGCGGCGATGAGCTTATCTAAGACGCCAAGGTTTACGGCATCCGAGCTTGCGGCCTTAGAGTTATGGAGTATGCCGGATGTTTCCGGCAGGGTAGAGGAAGATTTTGCCGGATCGGAAGTGGTGGAGCTTGAGGAGCAGGAACCGACGCCGATTTTAACGGTCGATGAAATCGAGGCCATGCAGAAGCAGGCCTATGACGAAGCATTTGCGCAAGGCAAAATGCATGGTTTTCAGCAAGGTTTTGATGAAGGGTCCAAAAAAGGTTACGAAGATAATTTGCATTTGCTGCAAACGCAGGCGGCGACGCTGGTCAGACTGTTGGAATCCTTAAGCGAACCGTTTAAACGCCTGGATGAAGAAGTTGAAAAAGAGCTTGTTAAGCTGGTTATAGCTATCGCTACGCAAATAATACGCCGGGAGCTCAAGATGGATCCAGGGCAAATTATTGCCGTTGTCCGGGAAACGATCAATGTTTTACCGTTGGGCTCGCAAAAAATCAGTTTGAAATTACACCCGGAAGACGCCGAGTTAGTGCGTTCCGCTCTCGCGCTTGATGAGATGTCTTCAAGTTGGACTATGGTTGAAGATCCGCTAATTACCCGTGGCGGCTGCGAAGTCGATACCAAGATTTCACATGTTGATGCGACGGTAGAACACCGATTGACGGCTGTCATTGCAAACCTGCTGGGCGGTGAGCGGGCGCAGGATCTGGCGGCTGGAGGTCTCGCGGAAGGCTCTTCGGCAACAGGAGGTAAGCCGGGAGGCGGGGCGTTAGACGCGAGTGTTGTAAACGAGGCAGGAGCGGTTGCCGAGGATGAAGGCTCGTGATTCCTGATGCAGACCGGTCACGGATCTGGCTTGATAAGCTAAAACCTTATTCCGAAAGGCTGGCCGAAGTACCCGAGCTTGTTGTTGAAGGCAAGCTTTCCCGTATGGTGGGGTTGACGCTCGAAGCTGTAGGTTGCCGGGCGGCTATCGGTTCCCGTTGCCGAATCGAGACCAAAAATGGCAGGCTGATTGAGGCCGAAGTAGTGGGCTTTTCCGACGCACGGGTTTTTATGATGCCGACTGCGGAAGTTCATGGCCTTGAGCCAGATTGCCGGGTTATCCCGTTGGGGAAAAACAGTTCGGCCAAGGTGGGATTCGGTTTGTTGGGGCGTGTGCTGGATGGTGCAGGAAATGCGATTGATGATAAAGGTCCGCTTAAAACCGATGCACTGATTTCACTCAATGGGGTGCCGATCAATCCGTTGTCGAGAAGACCGATACGCGAACCGCTCGATGTCGGTGTTAGGGCGATAAATTCAATACTCAGCGTGGGGCGCGGGCAGCGTATGGGCTTGTTTGCAGGTACCGGCGTGGGTAAGAGTGTACTGTTAGGCATGATGACCAAGTTTACCAAGGCCGACATTGTCGTGGTTGGCCTGATTGGTGAGCGGGGACGAGAAGTTAACGAGTTCGTGCTGAAGACCTTGGGCGAAGAAGGGCTCAAAAGGGCTGTGGTCGTCGTTTCGCCGGCGGATTGCCCGCCTTTGATGCGTGTTCATGCGGCGTTATTGTCAACCAGCATTGCCGAGTATTTTCGCGACCAAGGCCTCGATGTGCTGTTGTTGATGGACTCATTAACGCGCTTTGCCCAAGCGCATCGTGAAATTGCGCTGGCGATCGACGAGCCGCCGGCTACCAAGGGCTATCCGCCTTCGGTTTTCGCAAAATTACCGCATTTGGTGGAGCGTGCCGGTAATGCCGATCATGGCGGCGGCTCTATCACCGCCTTCTATACTGTCCTGGCCGAGGGCGATGACACCAATGACCCTATTGCCGATGCTGCCCGAGGAGTGTTGGATGGGCACATCATATTGTCCAGAAACTTGGCCGACTCAGGGCATTTTCCCGCCATTGATATAGAAGGGTCTATCAGTCGGGTTATGCCGGATGTTGTTGATCCAGGGCATATGCAAATGGCGAAGGAATTAAGGCGGCTGTATTCACTTTATCAGCAAAACCGCGACTTGATCAGCGTCGGCGCCTACCAGCCAGGATCGGACCCTCGAATTGACAAGGCTATTGAGAAAAATCCGGCAATTTTGGAATTTTTGCAACAAAGTATGGATGACTCAGTCGATATCAATCAGAGCTTGCAGGAATTGGCGTTACTATTGGGTGTAAACCGGCCTGGCTGATGCGCTCTTCGAGATAACAAAGGATATAAGTGAAAAAATCGCAGCGTATTAAAACGATTGTGGACATTAAAGCGACGCAGGAAAAAAACGCTTTGGAAGTGTTGGGTGCGGTTCAGAGAAAGCTCCTGACCATGCAAGCTCAAGTTCAAGGGTTGAGAAGCTATCGGCAGGAATATCAGGATAGATTCGATCAGATGGGCGTTAAAGGCGTCAATGTTGCTCAGCTCCTGGAGTTTAGGTCGTTTATTGAGAAGCTGGATAAAGCAATAATGGGCCAGGAACAAGTGCTGATTTCAATTGAGGCTGAAGTAATGGCCAAAAGAAAAATTTGGGAAGAGTTACATCATAAAACCCAAAGTCTGCAAAAGGTTTGTGACTCGGCCTTGGTGGTAGAAATGAAACAGGAAGCAAAACGGGAGCAGCAAGAGCAGGATGAGCGGGCGTCCAGGATCGGGCGGAATAATTCAAATGGCACGGGAAATGCTTAGTTAGTATACGCAGAATCTCAGGAGAATTGATTATGAATATTGAAAGTGCAAATCTATCATCTTTGCCACCAAGCATCGCTCCAGTTGCAGGCATCGGTGTTGTTGAAGGCATGTCGCAGCCTTTGCCTGATGGTGTTGTTTCTGAAGGTTTCTCCGGCGCATTAGTGGCGCAACTCGAACTGTTAAATAACATAAAAACCGGGGATACAGCGCCTCTACAAACACCGGATCCCGCTGTCAACAGTTTGCCGGTCGTTACCGAATTATCTGTAGGCAGCAGTGATGTGCAAGATTTTGCCGCTTTGTTGGGCAATGATTTGCCGCCGACTTATAAAACAAAAGACGATGCCGATCATGAGGCTGCATTGGGTGCGGTAACTGATGTATTAAAATATATTACTCTGGGTACCACGGCTGGAGAAAAGGCGGCTGAGGCTGAGAAAAATATAAAAGATGTCATTGCAATGGCTACTCCGGTCCAACAAAACATTGAGGGTACAAATGCTGCGGTTGTTCCGGTCCTGGAAAACAAGACATATGCAGTTGCAGTTTCAGAGGCTGTCCCCGCTCAGCAAAACATGACAGTTGCCGAGGCTGTCCCCGCTCAGCAAAACATGACAGCTGCCGAGACTGTCCCCGCTCAGCAAAACATGACAGCTGCCGAGACTGTCCCCACTCAGCAAAACATGGTAGCTGCCGAGGCTGAGCAAGGCATAAAAAATATTGTTGGCATGGGTGTTCCTGAGCGAACCGATTTGAAACAGGTAAATGATAAGCCAAGTAGAGCGCAGATTGGCGAAGAGGCTCAAACGGCAGAGGAGGGCGGTGATCACGTAGCTGAAGGCTTGGTGGCGGCCGTTATTCCTCATCCAATCATAATGTCGGTTGAGCAAGGAAAATCGGTCAGTAATTTGACGCCTGCGGATGTAATTGATGAGGTTAGCGGCAATGGGTTGTTGTCGTATATCAAGTCATCGATTGTTGGGAGCGCTAAATCGGATCAGTCTGCGAAGGTAGTCGACGATACTTTGCAAGGCGAAGCGGTTTTTCGGCAGCCGGTTCAGGAGAAACCGGGCTTTAATTTAAAATATGCTGAGGATATCGGCAAAGGGGAAAATGTTAAGGGGCGGCTAGTGCCAACTTTAGCTGGAGAAAAAACTTTGCCTGGGGGGGCTGGCGACATAAGCCAACTTAATCGGCCGGTTATTGATCATAAAACCGAGGCTCCGGCAATGACCAAACCGATATCGCATCCGGAATGGAATAAGGATTTGGGGGAGCGGATTGTGTGGATGAACAACAGAGCGATACCTGCGGCAGAGATTAGGTTAAATCCACAACATCTTGGTCCCATATCGGTTCGTGTTGATGTTGCCGACGATCAGGCGACAGTTGTGTTTACTGCGCAACATGCGGCGGTAAGAGAAGTTCTTGAGGCTTCCATTCCCAAACTGCGGGAAATGATGAGCGCCCAGCAGATCAATCTGGTAGATGTAAATGTTTATCAAGGGGGGCATTCCTCAGATTCGGGGCGTTCACAAGCACAAAACTTTGCTCAAGGCTTTGCTGATAGCCAGAGACAAGGTGGCGCGGGTGCGGCTGCCGATGGGGTTGATAATGTAGAGCAAGAAATTGAAAGTGGGCGTGCCGTAGTCAGCAAGGGCTTGTTGAGTATATATGCATAATGAAAAATAGGCTGGTAATTGTCGAGGCGGCTATGAAGCCGCCGTATTCGCGGCTTAAAATTGGCGGGCTATGCTGAGTTATTTGAATACCTTTCTTTCGCTTATAGTGTTGTTTCTCAATGCCGCACTTTCCAATAGCTAAAAAAACATCTATAATGCGCGGTTCTTAGGGGCTGTCTGCCCCTCCTTGCTTCACCACCTCTAAATAAAATAGAGGGGGAGGCTTAACCCGAAAGGAAAAATCATGCGACATTATGAAATTGTCTTTTTAGTTCATCCTGACCAGAGTTCTCAGGTTCCAGCGATGATTGAGCGTTATAAATCAACCATCGAAACCGCTTCCGGTAAAATCCATCGTTTGGAAGACTGGGGTCGTAGACACCTGGCTTACCCAATCAATAAAATTCATAAAGCGCATTATGTGCTGATGAATGTTGAGTGCGATCAAGCTACTTTGGAAGAGTTGGAAAGCGGATTCCGTTTCAATGACGCCATTTTGCGTAGCATGACTTTGTTGCAAAAATCGGCTATTACTGAGCCATCTATCATTGCGACCTCAACAGCCGAGGAAAATAAAGCGGCTGAATCAAGAGCAAAAGATGCGGCGGCTAGAGAAGCAGCGGCTGCTGCAGACAGCGATGATGAAATTGATTTGGATGACATCGACGAAGATTTTGACGCCGACGCACTCGCTTCTGAATAAAAACCTTTAACACTTGGATTTACGAGAATTATTATGGCACGTAACATTAGACGCAAAAAATTCTGCCGGTTCAGTGCAGAAGGTGGAACAGAGATCGATTATAAAGATCTTGATTTATTAAGTGATTATATTACTGAAACCGGTAAGATTGTCCCTAGCCGCATTACAGGAACCAGCGCCAAATATCAACGGCAGTTAGGCGTTGCAATTAAACGCGCTCGTTTTATTGCACTGTTGCCTTTCTGCGACGCACACAAATAATACGCTGGATGATCGGTGGGCTTTTTAGCTGAGTACATTATGCGGGGGAGGATGCAAGCTATGGTAGTGGCTTGCACTCTGGTATTAGTGTCGCTGGTCATGCCTCCAGTGAGTATAGTAAGTTCAGCCTCTGTTGCTCTCGTTACCTTAAGGCGGGGAGCTATTGAAGGTTTAATTGTTTTAGCGTGTTCAACTGCGGCAGCGGGGATATTTGGCTTTTTTCTGTTGGGCAATTACCAATTTGTACTGTTGTACGGGATGGTGTTGTGGGTTCCTGTCTGGTTGATTTCAATCGTTTTAAGAGAAGGGCGGTATTTATCCCTGGCGGTTGAAATTGCGGTATTGATTGGCGTTATGGGGGTTGTTGGTTTTTATCTCTATGATGCCGAGTCGGCAACGATGTGGAAGAATATACTTTCACAAATGGTGCCTCCGAATGCCCCTGTTGAAGATGTCCAGCATACCGTGGACGTGCTTTCCCATTACATGACAGGAATAGTTGCCGCTGCGGCAGTGTTTGGCTTGCTGTTCGGCTTGTTTCTGGGGCGGTGGTGGCAAGCTTTGCTCTATAATCCGGGTGGATTTAGGCAGGAATTTTTGTCATTAAATACGCATCCAAGGTTGGCAATAGGCAGTATTCTAGTGATAGTTGTTGCATCATTAAGTTCCGGTGTAATTTCTGAGGTGTCGTGGAATATCGCGATTTTGCTGTTTGTGTTGTACACATTCATCGGAACCGCAGTATTACATACCTTATTCGCTTCGATGAAAATGGGCCGATTTATAGTGCCGATGTTTTATGTGACATTATTTTTGATACCCCATGCGATGCTGCCGGTTGCTTTAGTTGGACTGGGCGATACGTGGATGAACTTGCGAAATAAAATTTCGAATCAATACACGTCTTAATGGCGTAAAAATAGCCGGATAAAATCCGATAATGAGGTAATAAAAGATGGAAGTTATTCTTCTTGAAAAGATAGCAAACTTGGGTAACCTGGGCGATAAAGTTGTCATTAAGTCAGGTTATGGCAGAAACTATCTTCTCCCGTACGGTAAGGCCGTTGCCGCAACAGCTACTAAAATTGCTGAATTCGAAGCGCGTCGTGCAGAACTTGAAAAGGCGGCGGCTGAAAAGTTGAGCTCGGCTCAAACCCGTGCAAATGCGCTGAGCAAGCTTCAGGTTGTCATTACTCACAAAGCCGGCGATGAAGGCAAGCTGTTCGGTTCGGTCGGCACGCAAAATATCGCTGACGCCATCACCGGCGCTGGCGTTTCGGTTGAAAAACATGAAATTCGCTTGCCTCAAGGCGTTATTCGTCAAATCGGCGAATATCAGATCGACATCATGTGCCATACCGATGTTATTGTAAAAATGCCTATTACAATTGCTGCTGAAGCATAATAGTTAAAGGCCCAAGGCTAAAAGACGAAAGGTTGTCGGGTGACTTGCAACCTTGAGTCTTTTTAACTATGCGAGCTTTTTATTCCTGCCTTTTTTACCTGTTAATCCCCTTCATAATAGTTCGCCTGGTCTGGCGAAGTATTAAAGCGCCCGCTTATCGACACAGATGGGGCGAGCGATTCGCCATTTATAATAAAAAATTCCCCGAGCATGTCATTTGGTTTCATGCGGTTTCTGTGGGTGAGGCTGAAGCGTTATTCCCGTTAGTTAAGCAAATACAGCAAAAGCACCCCGATGCAAAGGTGTTGATTACGACCACAACACCTACTGGATCGGCCCGTGTTAAATCTGTGATGCAAGACAGCGTGGAGCATGTCTACCTGCCTTATGACATACCCAGTGCAGTGAATCGGTTTATGCAGTGTTTTAAGCCGCTCATAGCCGTCATTATGGAAACCGAGATTTGGCCTAATATTTTTGCCTCCTGCGGCGAGCATAAAGTTCCTTTGTACATTATTAATGCCCGCTTATCGGAAAAATCGGCGTGCGGCTATCAAAAAATTCCAGCCCTGATTTCTCCAGCGTTAGCCCGCGTTAAGCTGATTGCGGCGCAAACTCAGGAAGACGCGACTAGGTTTATTGCTATTGGCGCAAAAACTGAAACGGTTAGAACGCTAGGGAACATAAAGTTTGATATTGAAGTTTCGAGTGACATTATTGCGCAGGGCCTGCAATTAAAGGCTGATTTGTTTAATGGTCGTTTTGTTTGGCTGATTGCCAGCACCCATAAAGATGAAGAGATAATATTTCTTGAAATCTATAAAAAAATAAAGCAGAAAATACCCGAATTGCTACTGGTTATTGCGCCGCGACATCCCGAGCGCTTTGTCGAGGTGAAAAAACTGTGTGAGCAGCATCAGCTGGCTGCGGCGATACGTACCTCCAACGAAGGCTGTGACCAGCATATCGATGTCTATCTTGCCGATACGATGGGTGAGTTAAAGATGCTTTATGCAGCCGCTGATGCGGCGTTTGTCGGCGGCAGCATGGCACCTGTTGGCGGGCACAATATTCTTGAGGCCGCAGCGGTTGGAACTCCGGTCTTGTTTGGTCCGTATATGGCGAATTTTAAAGAAATAGCTGAAGGGGTATTGCGTGCGGACGCGGCGATACAATGCCGGGATGAGAACGAAATAATTAGCGCGATTATTGCCTTGTATGCAGATTCCGCATGCAGACAGTCGTTGGCTGAGAAAGGCAAGGCGTTCGTTCGGCAGAATCAGGGCGCGATCACTAGAATTGTGGATATTCTTAATCAGGATATTTAAAATTAATGTATGGCCCTTATTTATTTGTATGCCGTGTCTGCTTCGCCTTATGTGTCATTCTCGGTCAATCTGTGCATGTGAGCTTGCTCACTTAAGATGAAAATAAAGCTTCATTGATAATAGAAGTCGATTTGGTTTATGAGGTGTTGCAATGCAGTATCAAGGCGATATGAAGGTCGTTTGAGTTCGCAGCCAACACGATTTATTTGCTTGGAGTGCTTGTAGGTAATGGCTCTGGTGCTGACTATTTCAAAGCAGGCCTGGAATACACTTTTATCGGGTAGGACGATATTGCATTCTGCGATGGGGGCAGGATAATGATTTTCAGCTTGATGAATATAGGACAGGCCTGTAACGCTAATGTCGGCTACATTAAAGTACTCGGCCTGATTTTTATACTGTATTTTAACTGGGATGTTGATGGGGACTTTTACCCTTCGAGCATTTCTTCGTTGCACCCATTCGATGCTTTGGGGAATACGGGCTTTAAAGTTGAATACGGCGTCTTCGCTATGTCCGCTTAAGTCACTTAATATAAAGCTAACGGCTATGCCTTCAAAATCGGCGGAGGCTACCAGAGTGGTTTGTGTGAGCAAATCCTTATTAAATCGTTCGTTTTGGAATCCGCCCAGAAAAATATGATCCTCTTCGATACAGGCAATGGTTGTTAAAAGTGTGCTTGCTGCAAATTTTCCAGGGACTTTAATAGATAACAAGATGTGTTTACTAAGCAGGTGGTTTAATTTTTTCCTGATCTCTTCCCGGTCGACAACGGTGTAATTATTGGTCTCATTGAGCGCAGTTGCCGGTTCAAAGATATTTTTATGGCGTGGCGTTGCGTGGTGGTTTGATTGAAATAATAGCATTAAATTTCTCCGGCCTCGGTCTGGTAAAGTGCAATGCCGTTATTCAGGCAAGAATTTAGCCATAATTAAAATAGATATGTTTTTCATGTGTTTATTTTATTGTCGGCTTGACGTGAGCGCTGTGAAAAACTTGCATGAGTAAGTGACGCGGCAATATTTAGCCTACTGGATACGCTAAATAAGGGGTAAGCGGCAAAGTGAGGTTGGACTTTTGACGAGTAACAACATAGCTCGTTCTGTTGTGCGATACCGATTTTTATAGCGTGAAAAAACCTCCCAATACCTTGCGGCAGGGAGGCGAAGTAAGCAGCTTATAATGAGAGCGATCTGCTTGCAGGTTCAACACTAGGAGGGAGGGCTGATCATTTTGCGCTTGGCAATTTTATGTTTTGGACGCTTATGATAATAAACGGTCATGCCGAAGTTATTTGTGTGCTATTGCTCAGAATTAGATATTTGGGGGGCGCGCAGGTTGTTGCGCCGTTTGAAGACGCATTAGTGACAGAATCGCCTGGGGTTACGTTATATGGCCTGTTCAATCTGGCACGCTGCGGGCGAGCATAGTGCAATCAAGCCTTTATTTTGAGGCTAACATTCTTTTTATACTTTTACTCTACCTGAAACATTGATGAGAGACGCTATACCATGAATGAAATAAAAAATAAGTCAGTTCAGTCTTTTATTGACGGGTTGGCCAGCAAAGCGCCTACTCCGGGTGGGGGTAGCGCCGCGGCGGTAATGGGCGCGCAGGCGGCCGCGTTGATCAGCATGGTTTGTAATTTGACCATAGGAAAGCCTAAGTATGCTGAAGTCGAAGGTGAAATGCGGGTATTGCTGGGAAAATCGGAAGCGTTACGTGAGACGCTGACCGGCATGATTAAAGCCGATATTGATGTTTTTGATCGATTGATGGCGACATACGGTTTGCCGAAAGATTCCGATGAAGAAAAGGCGGCGCGTAGCGCGGCCATTCAGGCCGTATTAAAGGAAGCTACCGTCGTGCCTTTGGAATGCGCGCGCGCTTGTGCCGAAACGATTGCATTGAGCCGAATCGCCGCAGAAAAAGGTAACCTAGGCGTGATCAGTGATGCAGGTGTTGCCGTCATGGCAGGTTATGGCGCACTGAAAAGCGCGGCGTTAAATGTTTATATCAATGCGGGCAGTCTTAAAGACAGGGGGTTTGCCGATGAGAAATTAGCCGAACTGGAAGCTATTTTGAACGGTGTTGACGTTGCGGTAGAAGAAATCTATCAAATCGTTAAAACCAAGCTGTAAGAATTAAAGATTGTTTTAATAAATTGACATATATAACGAAAAAAATGTTGACGATATTGGGAAGTGTCGTTATTATAGACAGCTCTTCAGGAGTGGTTGGAAAGTTTTAACAAGCCATTAAAAGGAGATTGTCGGGGTATAGCGCAGTTTGGTAGCGCGCCTGCTTTGGGAGCAGGATGTCGGGAGTTCGAATCTCTCTACCCCGACCAATTTAGCGCTTGTAGCTCAACCGGATAGAGCACCGGCCTTCTAAGCCGGGGGTCGCAGGTTCGAGTCCTGCCAAGCGCACCATTCGTAGAAAATCCCATATTATGGTGAGCGTAGCTCAGTTGGTAGAGTCCCGGATTGTGATTCCGGTTGTCGCGGGTTCGAGCCCCGTCGTTCACCCCATTGAAATACATACTCTGATGTCGTTTGTATAGCGCTTGATTCGCTTCTACTGACAATCAATCTTTTAATTCTGGCATCATATATGATTATCGATAGCCGGATGTCCTCTCGTTTATCCATTTTCGTATCTTCGACGTTTTTCAGTTTCAAATGATGAAACCTAAACGGGTTTTTATTGCACCGGGTTCAAGAGGGGTATTCATCAGTGGTTGCCACTTACTTTTAAATCCACTTGACCTACTAATACAGTTTGCGTTTATTTCTCCCGGTAGTGCTGTATCGCACTGACGTTGACGAGTGAACAAAAGGCTATCCCATTCAATCGTTATATCGCCGGACAGCCCAGCGTTTTCTGGTGTCGCACTAGCGACGGTGGCACAATAATGTTTTGGTTATCAAGAAATAGCGGCTGCAACGATGCAAATTACTCCTGCAAACCTTTCAGATATTCCGGCGCTTTGCGAGTTGCTGGAGCTCCTGTTTACCCAAGAAGCGGACTTCAAGCCGGATCGGGATGCACAAAGCCGCGGCTTGTCTCGCATCATTGGCAATCCGGAAGTCGGGCTTATCGTCGTCGTCCGTCAAGGCGGCCGGGTTGTGGGCATGGCTAACCTTCTCTATACGGTGTCGACTGCGCTCGGCGATCGCGTTGCGCTATTGGAAGACATGGTGGTTTCTCCCAACGCTCGCGGTTCCGGCATAGGCTCCCGGCTTCTGGAGCACGCCATTCAACTTGCGCGCTTGAACGGGTGTAAACGCATTACCTTGCTGACAGATCGCGATAATGAGGCTGCACAACGCTTTTATCAAAGGCGCGGCTTCGGTTTGTCGGCCATGATTCCTCTGCGTCTTTCACTCAGCGAATAGATCGCAAGGTATATTGTTGCGATAGTGGATTAAAAATCCTCCCAATCGTCACTACCGGCAAGCTGTAGCTGCGGCCTCTGGCTTGCCGGTGAAGTTCTGCCGGGTGCGGTTTCTTTTCGCGGCTGGACTGAACTAAAGGAAGTGTCCAATGTCCAGGAAGAGACGTTGCCGGAAATGTCAGGCAATCGCTCTATGTATTGCTCTACCCCGGCAACGGCTTCGTGTGTTGCTCTATCTCCTGCATCCATGCCGTCGCGCGGAATCCGTGTTGTCGAGCGTGAGTTGCCGCCCAATTTGAAGTGCTCCACCGTAAGCGCCAGGTTTTGCGTTTGCTTTTCCAGCGATTCAGCCGCCGCTGCGGCTTGCTCCACCAGGGCGGCATTTTGCTGGGTCACGTCGTCCATTTGGGTAATGGCCTGATTCACCTGTTCGATGCCGGAGGTTTGTTCGATAGAAGCCGTGCTGATTTCGGACATGATGACGGTAACTTCACGGATAGCCGTCACGATTTTTCCCATGGTTAAGCCGGCTTGGCCGACCAGTTTACTGCCGTCTTCAACCTTTTCCACCGAATCGCTAATCAGATTCTTAATTTCTCCAGCTGCGGCTGCGGCGCGTTGCGCCAGGTTGCGCACTTCACTGGCGACAACAGCAAAGCCGCGACCTTGCTCGCCGGCCCTGGCCGCTTCTACGGCGGCGTTCAGCGCGAGGATGTTGGTCTGGAAGGCAATGCCGTCTATTACAGAGATAATGTCAACAATCTTGCGCGAAGCCTCGTTAATGCCTTCCATTGTGGTCACGACTTCATTAACCACTTCAAGCCCTTTGCCGGCGATGTCCGAGGCGCCGGCGGCAAGCTCGTTGGCATGTCTGGCGTTTTCGCTGTTTTGCTGCACGGTGGAGGTCAGCTGCTCCATGCTGGCGGCGGTTTGTTCCAGGCTGGCGGCCTGCTGTTCTGTGCGGTGCGACAGGTCATTGTTGCCTGAAGCAATTTCCTTAGCCGCTGTACTAATGGTATCGGAAGCTTCCTTGATTTGATTGACAATCTCTTTCAGTTTTTCCACGGTGAAATTGGAGTTATCTTTAAGTTGACCGAAGATGCCGGCATAGTCGCTGGTGATGGTTTCGGTCAGATCGCCATGAGATAGGGCGGCAAGGATGCGCACCACTTCATTCAGGCCGGTAAAACTGATCTCCATCAGCTCATTAACGCCCTGCGCCAATTGCAGAAAGAAGCCCTCTTTATCTTCTTCGTTAATGCGTTGGTTGAAATCGCCTGATACAGCGGCGCTGACCACTTTGGCGACTTCCTGCTCGATAGCCACTTCAGCGGTGCGATCTTTCCATTCCACGACGACGCCGATTCTTTCGCCGCGGTCATTGTTGATGGGGTTCGCAACCAGATAGAAAGTATGCCCTGCAATGGTAATCTCGCTTCGAAAAGTCGAGTCCAATTGCGCAAGTAATGCTTTCTGATGCGCCGGATTTTTGTGGAAAGAGTCGATGCTTGCCCCCATCAGTTTGGCTGAATCAAAATGCGGAATGGACTTGCGGATGTCGGCTTCCGCCAGCCGCATCATATTATGTACCGCCGGGTTCATGTAGATGATAGTGTGCTCATTGTCGGCTACGATCACGTTTGAACTGATGCTGTCCAAGGCGGTCTTGATGCGCAGGGCTTCGTCGCGTTCTTTGCGGTCTGCCGTCATGCGCTCAAGCAATTGTTGTTGCATGTTTTTCATGGTTGCCAGCAAGCTGCCGCTATCGCCCCGTTTAATCGCGATGGCGTTATCCAGTTTTCCGGCGGCGATGTTTCTGGCTAAATCCGCAACGTCACCGGGCTCGCCGCCCAACTGACGGATAATGCCGCGGCTGATCAGTACCGTCAGCGCGATGGCCGCCGCAATGCTGAAAGCGAAAATGGCGGCCAGGACGGTGCCGTACCAGAGGATGGTGTCTCGCGCCCGCATCTCATCCTTTGCATTGCGTGCAGTCGTAAGCCGCACCACTTCATCGATAGCGGCGCGATGCTCTTCATAAGCGTGGCGCATGTTTTGGAGGCTGGCCAGCGATCCGTTAAGGTCTCCAGCCTGAATGGCCGGTAGAAAACCCTGCCCGGCCTCATTATAAAAGGCTTGCGCTGCTTGGTAGGAGCCTTGCAGTAATGGAGTCTGGACTTCCTGTTCCAACGATTGGCCTAACCAATAGCTATGACGGGACTCGTATTCCGTTTTTAGCGTTTGAAAGCGCGTCACCAAAGCACTGATTTCGGCAGGGTCGTTGGTTTGGCTCAGTTGCAGTGCGACCAGATAGGATTCGATGATGTATTCAGGCGGCGGCAGGACATCGGCAATAATATCCTTGCCCTGGACAATACGTTGATAAATCGGACCATTAACATTAAGCGTATTCATGGCCTTGAATGTTGCGAAACCGAACAGCAAAAAACCGAAGACCAAGGTGATCAAAATTACCGCAAAACGCATTTTGATGGTTAACTGCCCAGAATTTTTTATGTTATTTCGCATGACGGTTTCCTGTTTTCATGATGATTAGGCGTACTAAGTAGTAAACATTTCAATCAGATCCATGCCCTGGTGGGACATGATTTAGCGGCCTTAACGATTTGATTGGTCTTTAGGACTCATTATCAGCGGCAAAATGTGCGGCGGGTTTGGCGATTTATCTTTCTATTCTTCAGAGCCGTAACATTTGGGATAATCGATGCACACATTACAAGACGGCGCCCGGCACAGATACAGGCCTTCCGCTTCGCAAAGCTGTTTGTACAGGAACTTTTTCCATTTCATGTCCTTGTCGTTTTTTGCGGCCAATTCCGGGAAGTTGCGTTGCAACATGGCGCTCAATTGCGAGCGCGACCAGAGGCCTAAATCCTGCCACAGGTGATCGCTGCCCAGGCAACCGGCCACGATTATGCCTATGATCCAGTCCGTTTCGACAATATCGGCGTTACTGAATTGTTTTAACAGCGTAACCAGATCATCTCTTTCCAGCATCCGGCTAAAGTCCAGCTTGCTGCCCGACGGCGCTTGTTCAGGAAGGTTGCGACCCGGAAAAAAATGTTCTGTTAACGCATGAAACTGCTCGCACTCCAACCCCAGATAGTCGGGTAAAACGCCTTGTCCTCCGCACCAGCTGGCGACCATGCAGGCCAGCCATTCGTGATTAGGATTAACCGTGGATCTGGATTTTAACTGGGAATAAATCCGTTCCCGGTCATCCTGGAGCTGGAGCGCGGCAGACATGATTAATATTCGACCAGAATATCTTCATCCCTGACTATCATCTGGCAAGCCAGACGCCAGGGCGAAGGTAAATCGTCAATAATCATTTGTTCCATTTCTTCTTTGCTGATTTTGCCGTTAGCTTGCAATACTGATTTCTCTTTTTCAGTTAAAGGGCCGCCCATACGTTGGTGTTTGTTATCGATACTGCTGACTTTCACCACACAGGTGCCGCATTCGCCGTCCTCGCATTCATAATTGATCGGGATTTTGTTTTCCCTCGCCAGTTTCAACAATGTCTCTGTGTGGCTGCCTGCAACGGCATAGACGGTTTTGTCCCGGTATTCGGGGTTTGAAAAAGTAATTAAAGCCATGATTTACTCCTTATAAGTGTGATGTGCTGTTGCCTGGTTCTGTTTTAGAACCCCGGCGTTCGTTCTTAATACCTGAATCCCCGAGCAAAAGCGTCGTAGCCATTTTGTAGGAGCGGGCTATGTCCACGATCGGTGGCAGCTGTGCGGGCATGGCCCGCTCCTACGGCAGTGTGACGCAAAAGCATGGGTATGAGGTCGCGTGTTTTTAAACCGGCTTGACCCTGATGGTTCCGCCCAGCACCTGAGCCTGACAAGCCAATCGGTTATGTTTACCGGCCATGTTTTCACGCAGGACTTTATCTTCGAGCACAGACGGCTCGGTCAGATTGTTCCAGCCTTCCGTGACTTTCATGATGCAGGTACCGCAGTCGCCTTCACGGCAGCCGTAAGTAATGCCTGAACCGACCTTTTCGGAAATTTCGATAATCCGCGTACCGGCGGGTGCCGAAACGGTAACGTTAATGTCTTCAAAGGTAATTGACGCTTTCGCCATTGTGACTCTCCTGATGTGTTATAAAAAATACGGTTACTTACTTAAGCCCGGACAAGCAACAGTTAAGCCGTTCGTGGTGAGCTTGTCGAACCATGAACGGCTTAACCGTCCACCCTTCGACAGGCTCAGGGCGAACGGTTAAGACTAATAACTTGTCCCGCCTAGTGAGAAGCCAAAAAAAACTAAGCAAGATCGGCCATATCGATCACTTTGGGTTGCCTTAAACCCATCAGATCCTGAGCCATGTCATGCCCGAATTCACGACAGATTTGGATTTCTTCTTCGGTCGGAATTAACTTAATGCGTATCCCCGGAATGGGCACACGCAACTTGAGACCGCGCAAGCGGTCCTCAACCATTTTCACGCCTTCTCCGGTCCAGCCGTATGAGCCGAAAACGCCGCCCAGCTTCGATTTGAGATTGATCACAGCCAGAGAAGACAATAAATCCCACACCGGTTTAACCGCATCGCCGTTGATGGTCGGCGTACCGAACAGGATGCCGTCCGCGCCTTCGATCAAATCGACAAACGGCGTTATTTCGCTGCCTTCCAGGTCGTACAGGGAGACGCGCACATGTTCCACGGCCATTGCGCCTTCATAAATGGCTTCGGCCATGCGCCGCGTGTTGCCGTAGGAGCTGATATAAAAGATCAGCAGGGTTTTTTCGCCGGCGCTGATTTCGCTTTGCAAAGCCGGGCTCGATAATTCACGATAGCGCTGCACATAGCGTTGCGGCTGATCACGCAATAGGGGGCCGTGCGCAGGCAGGATTTTATTCAGCGGTAGCGGCTCAATCAGAGTCAGAGCCCGGTTTACATACTCTTTAAACGGACGCATGATGTGGGCGTAGTAATATTCGAACGAGAAGCGGAAATCCCCGACTTCATCGTTGAACAATCGCGTATCGCAAAAATGACAGCCGAACACATCGCCGGAAAATAATGTTTTTTCTTCCACTAAATAAGCGCATTGGGTATCCGGCCAATGCAAATAAGGGGTGTGAAAAAACGTTAAAGTACGGTCACCCAACGACACCTTGTCGCCGGTCATTACCGGCGTAAAATCAAACGCATCCTGTTTTAA
This sequence comes from Methylobacter sp. Wu8, assembly GCF_036440755.1. NCBI lineage: Bacteria > Pseudomonadati > Pseudomonadota > Gammaproteobacteria > Methylococcales > Methylococcaceae > Methylobacter > Methylobacter sp. Wu8. Next base: position 126,701 of record NZ_JAZGVT010000069.1, read on the forward strand.
CAGGGCTTTGAGCATGGATTGCGCTTTCTGAGAAATGTAAAGCTGGGCTTGCGGCGCACGGCGCATCAGTTCAGGCAATGCGCCGGTATGATCGGGCTCCAGATGATTCAGGACGATGACCTTGATTTCGTCATAGTGCGCTACCGATTCCAAACGGGCGAAAAAATCACCGGCAAAATTTTCTTTGACAGTATCGATGATTGCAACGCCTGCATCGCCCCTGACGACATAGGCGTTATAACTGGTTCCGTTGGCGGTTTTTAAAATGATGTCGAAAGTGCGTAGCGTGGGGTCGAGCGCGCCGATCCAATGAACGCGCTCTGAAAGCCGGACTGCCTGGGCGACGCCGTCAACAGTTAAGACCGGAGGTTTACTCATGACCGCAGCTTGCTTGTGCAAGCGGGCGAGGGCAGCTTTCCAGATCCTGATCGGACTCGGCTGCTTTTAAGCCGATCCAGCTATCTACCGCCTGTTGATCGAAGCCCGCCATCAAACTGTTACCGACTTGCATTAACGGGCGGCGTATTAACAGCGGATTTTCCAGCATCAGCGTCAGGGCTTGTTGCTCTGTCAGCTTACCGGGATCAATCTCGCCCTGTTTGATCGCCGGTGCGCTGACATTGAACCAGTCCCGTACCGCCAGTTCACCGAAGAAAGCGCGCAAGCGGTCTGCTTGCCAGGGTTCGGTCAACAGATCTACAGCCACGACCTGATGACCCGCTTCGGCTAACAATTTCTTTTGCCGGGTGTTGTTAATACAGCCGGGCTTTTCATAGAAATAGACGGTAGCCATCGGATGCGCCCTCAATTAGTGGGACTGTAACTCGGCCATTGCTTCGGCCATTTTTTCCGGCGGAATGCCTGTTAAAGAACCGGGCGGGTTAATAGCCAAGCCAAGCGAATCCAGAATCGCGCCCTCAATCGGGCAAATGCTGGCGCATTGGAATACGGGAAAATCACCCTCGCATTCGGTGCATTTTTTGCTGTCGACCAGAAAATGCGGCTTTGCTTCGTAAATGGCGTTACTAGGACAGACCGGCTCGCATGCAAAGCAATTGACGCAGGATTCAATAATTTTTACTGCCATGACAGGCTCCTAAGGAATGGTAATCAAACATCGGAAGACGACCGGCCAATCCGATACTTTGACTTAAGCAGTGTAAAGCCTCTCCAGAGGGAGAGGGTTGGGTGAGGGGAAATCAACTCAGGAAAAAGTCTATTTTTATCCCTCATCCCAGCCTTCTCGGCAACCGCTCCTGCGTTGCTCTACTACCTATATCCATATAGGCATCCCTGAGGGAGAAGAGGCGTGTGTTCTAAAGTTAATCGGGTCGACAAGGCGGGACGGGGTTTGCAACCCCGTCCCTAACGTTTCTACGATTTAACTAACCTCAAATGTTTCGGCCGGGGCAACATGGCCCCGGCCAGCTTTGCGACGTTAACCTACGCACTGGCTCTAACTGAGTCTTGGGCCTCATCCAACTTACCCGCAGCCGCCATCTCTTTGTAAACCGCCATCACGGCTTCTTCGATAGGTTCCATCGCATGTTCGCCGTTCGGTTGAATTCCGGCGGCTTCCAGCTGCTCCCAAGGCTCATAACCAACTTTCGAGCACAGCACCGCCTCGCATCCGGCCAAAGCGCGGATGGTCACTTGCAAAGTGCTTTCGCCGTCGCCGCAGGTGGTATCGCCGCCGCAATACTGGTCGGCTTTGCGATGACTGATAAAACGCACGCCGTCCGGCGAAGCTTCATAAATCAGGAATTCCTTGGCATGGCCGAAGTGCATGTTAATCACGCCCTGGCCGCTGGTGGCGACCGCCATTAATACCGGACGCGTGGTCAGCTTGGGTTCCTGTTTATGCTGCTGCGCCTTTTCGGCTTTTTCCAACCGCTTGCTGTCCATTTCAGCCTGTATGGCTTGATGAATCACCTTGCGTTTTTCCATCGCCGCCTGGTAATCGATTTCCATGTCCTCAATCTTGTCCAGCGTAAACTCGTCGCCGCGATCCTCGCCCAGCATGCCCACCGCATCGGCGCGGCACTGACGGCAATGGCGCATCATATTCATGTCGCCGGAACAGCTGTCTTGCAGGTCTTGCAATTCATCGGGAGTAGGGCCGCGTTGTCCCATCACGCCGTAGAAAGTGCCGTGCTCGGCTTCGGCGATCAGCGGCATCACGTTGTGCAAAAACGCGCCTTTGGATTTAACAACCTTGCTGACTTCGGCCAAATGCTGGTCGTTCACGCCGGGAATCATCACCGAATTGACCTTGACCAAAATGCCTTTCGCAATCAGCATTTCCAGGCCTTTTTGCTGTTGTTCGATCAGGATTTTCGCGGCTTTTACGCCTTTAATACGTTTGTTCTTCCAGTAAATCCACGGATAGATTTTCGCGCCGATTTCAGGATCGACGCAGTTAATCGTGATCGTGACATGATCGATATTGTGCTTGGACAATTCCTCGACCGCATCGGGCAGCGCCAGGCCGTTGGTCGATACGCACAATTTAATATCCGGCGCTTCCTCGCTTAAACGGCGGAAGGTTTCGAAGGTGCGTTCGGGATTGGCTAACGGATCGCCGGGGCCGGCAATGCCCAGCACCGTCATTTGCGGAATATTGGCCGCCACCGCCATAGTCTTTTTAACCGCCTGATCCGGCGTCAGTAATTCGGAAACCACGCCGGGACGCGATTCATTGGCGCAATCGTATTTACGGTTACAGTAATGGCACTGGATATTGCAAGCCGGAGCGACCGCGACATGCATTCGGGCGAAATAGTGGTGGGCGTCTTCCGAATAGCACGGATGATTCTGTACCTTCTCCCGTATCGAATCAGGCAATGAATCCATTTGATTGTCGGTTGTACCGCATGAACTGGCTGAACAGCCGCCTTTAGTCGCAGGGGCGTCGTTTAATACTGGTAATTGCATCGGATTGGCCTCGTAAGTTGCGTTTACTAAAAAGCAAATGCACAGGTCGTGCCAACGATAGTATTGTGCTTTATGTTGTTGATTTATATATTTTTTGTGTTTTAGGAATGAGCGGGGTTGTTGTAAATGCAACAGTCATTTTTTTAGGTGTTGTAATGAATGGCACAAAGCAAACGTTTCACAGATACTCCTTGCATACCTATCGGATACCTGTTTAGAATGAAAGCGATTCATTAATCACCCGAGCGAGGCTCAATATGGCTAAAGAAGTACAAATGTCGATTAAGATGGAGCAGGATTTGCGCGACCGGTTTATGGCCGTGGCGGCAGAACGCCATCGACCTGCCGCTCAGATCATTCGTGATCTAATGCGCCTTTACATCGCAGACAGCGAAACCCCCAACGCATTGACTGCCGACACGATCCGCAAGGCCCGCAAAGGTGAAGAAGTGTTCAACGCTTCCAGTCCCTCTGACCTATTCAAACAATTAGGCATCTGATGCGTTCGGCGAGCTATACCGGTCAGTTTAAGCGTGACGTGAAGTTAGCCGAGAAGCGTGGTAAGGATATGGACAAATTGCGTTATGTTATCGGTCTGCTGCTGGCTGACCAAGCTCTCCCGCGTGAGTTTGCCGATCACCCATTGAAAGGAGAATGGAAGCCAAGCCGCGACCTTCATATTGAACCCGATTGGATCTTGATTTATTGCGTGGATGGTGAAGCAGTTCGCTTCGAGCGTACCGGCACACACTCCGATCTTTTTGGTCAATGACCGAGCGTAGGCTATCGTCGCAGTTTTGCATCATTGTTGAGCACGCCTGTTAGCGGGAACGTCTTTCTGCTTTCCAAGCCGGATTGGGAATCAGATAAAATGCGCTTTAGGGTTACAAAAACCAACCTCAAGCTACGTCGTAATACCAGTCCAAAAGCTCTTCCCCGCCCCAGTTTTCGGCATCGGGAGGGATGGTTTCATCGGTTTCGTATAGCGTCATTTGTCCGGGTTTGGGTGAGGTTACCAACAAGCTTTCTGCATAATCGACTGAACAGCCTTGTTTGCCGGTTTCGTCCTTTAGCCATTGCGCCGCCATAGCGATGGCGTCTGTCCGGGTTTCGCCAAAGCCGAAAACGGCGTAATCGTGTTGCACGTATAAAATGGTCATTGTTGCTCCAAATACTTTGGGGAATATCTAAACAAGTTGATTCCGTTCATGGTTCGACAGGCTCACCACGAACGGAATCAACTTGTTATCGGTTCGTCCTAAATCTTTCGACTACGCCCAGGATAGCCTTGTCGAAAGACTTAATCAGATTTGCTTCATGGTAATATCCAGCGTCATAATCCGGTAAGCAATCTGTCTCGGCGTCATATTCAGCAGGCGGGCGGCTTTGGCTTGCACCCAGCCGCTTTGCTCCAACGCGGCAATGACCCGTTCCCGGTCGTCCATGTTTTCATCGTTAAAATCAACTGCCGGTGTTTTTTGCGGTTTAAGGCTGATAGCGGTGCCGATTTCGTCTTCCAGGCCGGTGCTGACCATCACGTCGCGGTCGATGATGCCGTTCGGACTCATGATTGCGGCGCGTTCCAGCCGGTTCGCCAGTTCGCGGACGTTGCCGGGCCAGTTGTGTTTCATCAATATGCGTATCGCGCTCTCCTTGATTTCCAGTGGCCGGCCGCCTTGCTGCTGCGAAATCCGGTTGAGCAGGAATTCGGACAGCTGCGGGATGTCCTCGGTCCGGTCGCGTAATGGGGGCATATGGACCGGCATGATATTAAGCCGGTAATACAAATCCTCCCTGAATTTGCCTTCGGTGACTTCTTCTTCAAGATTGCGGTTGGTCGCCGCAATGATGCGCACATTAACCTTGATGGTTTGAGTGCCGCCGACCCGCTCGAATTCGCCCTCCTGCAATACGCGCAGCAGTTTGGCCTGGAACGATGCGGAAATCTCGCCGATTTCATCAAGAAACAGGGTGCCGTTGTCGGCCAGTTCAAAACGGCCTTTGCGCTGGCTGACCGCGCCGCTGAACGCGCCTTTTTCGTGGCCGAACAATTCGGACTCCAATAAGGTGTCGGGCAGGGCCGCGCAATTGAGTTTTAAAAACGGTCCGCCAGCGCAGCCCGAGTTAAAGTGGATCGCATTGGCGACGACTTCTTTACCGGTACCCGATTCACCGCGGATTAATACCGTGGTGTTCCATTTTGCAACCTGACGAATTAAATCGAACACTTTTAACATCGGCGGCGAATGACCGATGATGTTCTCGAAGCTGTAGTTCTTGATCAGCGCTTGTTTGAGCTGATCGCGTTCGCTGAGCAGATGGCGCTGTTTGCGTTCGATGAGCCGCAGCATTTTGACGCTTTGCGCTATCAGGTTGGCAATCATCTCCATGAACCGGGCGCGCTCGCCCAGAAATTGGCTGTTATCCGGCTGTGCGGCCAGTACGCCGATGGTGTCGCCTTCTTCGATGTAAATCGGCGAGCCGATAAACGGCAGTTCGGGATCGTACAAACCCAGGCGGCCTAGAAAACGCGGCTCTTCGGACACTTTTTCAATGACGATGGTGCTGCCTTCATCCAGTATCGCGCCCATCAGGCCTTCGCCGGGGTTGTAGCGGACCGGCTCGGTAAATTTACTCGCGCCGTCGGTATGGACGACGCTGACGATCATGCTGTTATTTTCGATTTCCCGCAGCGTTATCATGCCGGAACGCATGCCCGACCGTTTGTGCAGGATCTCCAAAACCGCCTGTAATTTTGCATGCAGATCGTGGGTGCTGTTCAATACCTGGCTGATGATATACAAGGTATCCAGTTCGGCTTCGATCAGTTGTATGCGCTCGGCCATTACTCCACCCCCTTAAATACCTGCTTGTGCAGAGGGAAACTGATTTTGAACCGGCATCCCCGGTCGCAATCCGGGTCTATTTCGATAAAGCCCTGATGCTGGTTGACGATTTCCTTTGCCATAACCAGACCCATGCCGGCCTGATTGCCGCCCATCGGGCGCGTGGTGTAGAAAGGTTCGAAGACTTTGGCGCGTTTTTCAACCGGAATACCGGAACCGCTGTCTTCAATACAGACATAAATCAACTCGGCATCGGTATCGGTGGTGATCTTAAGCCGCTGTTCCGAGCCGTCCGATTTGCAGACCGAATCAATGGCGTTATCGATCAATTGCTTGAACAAGATGCGCAGGCGGTTCTCGGAACCCAGCATGGTCGGCAATTGGGCAAGCGGCTGCCAATGTACCTCTATATCGTTACTACAGATCCGCTGGTTGTTCAGTAACAGCACTTCATGCAGAATCTGGTTCAGGTTAATCGGAATGACCGCTGTTTGCAGAATCTCGGGAATGCATTTTTGCATGGTAGCCACCGCTTCTTCACCGGATTGCTGAATCTGCTGCAAGATTTGCAACAGTCCGGCGTGTTGATCATCCCCCTTGTGCCGCAAAATCTGTTCGGCCGCCCTGATTTGGTTCATCGGCATCTGAATTTGGTGCATAGCGCCCAGTAAGGTTTCCCTGATGCCGCGCACCCGCTCATCTTCGGCCATGATGGTTTTTAATGTCTGAATATGCAGCTCTTCCATCTGTCTGCGTTGCCGGGTGATGTCTGTCAACGTCAGTATCAGGTACTGTTTGGATGCGTTCTGGAAAAAGGCGTCGGCATTGACTTCATTTTCTACAAACCAGTTTCCGGCGCAAGAGAACCAACGGATTTTATGGTTGCCCTTGCTTTCCACTTTGAATTCACGGTTACTAAAGCCTTGCTCTTTGCTTTGCAACTCCGACCATAAATCGCCCATTTCATTGCGCAACAGTTGCAGGAAATAAGTGGCGGGCTCGCCTTTATCGAGGTCGCTGACCAACGCTTTGTAATTATGGTTATCCAGGATAACCCTGTCCCGGTCATCGAGTACGACCATCGCGATAGGCGATGAATTAATGACCGACTCGATCAATAGTTTTTGGTTGACGACCTTTTTTTCGGATTCGTAGGATTGGGTAATATCCCTGTGCATGCCGATGTAGTGGGTGATTGCCCCGGCTTCATTCAACATCGGTGCAATGGTCAGATCGGACAGATAGCGCTCGCCGGACCTATGCCGGTTGCACAAAGTTCCGCGCCATACTTTCTTGGCGCTGATCGTGCGCCATAAATCGTAATACACCTCTCTGGGCGTGCGTTTGTCCGATAACAGCGATTCGTTTTCGCCCAGAATATCCTCGGGCCGGTAACCGGTGACGCGGCAAAACTCTTCATTAACATAAAGAATTTTAGCTTTTTTATCGGTGATGGAAATGGCTATCGGCACCTGTTCAACCGCTTCGACAAACAGGCTGTAAAGCAGTTCGTCGCCTTTATTTGCGTACCCTTCGCCAAATAAATCAGGTACAAGCTCACCGATGACGCTGGTCATGTTGGTATGCGTTTGTAAAAATCGCAATGAAGTTTTTTTCATAAGTTATAGCCGCTGTGATGGGTCTTTAAAATTACTTAAGCAAATATAGAGCCAACATTAATGCTCCGGTTTTTTCGTTGCTACGTGTTACGACATGTTGTAGGAGCGGGCCATGCCCGCGAGATGGAGGAGCAGTAACGCTGTATAGTTGCCCAATCGCGGGCTCGGCCCGCTCCTACTGCTGAATCATACGGGTGCAGATTGATGGTCTGAATAGTCAGCGGGATCAAAATCATGAGCCATTGTAGGATTTGCGACAAAATATTTTTATCGATGTCGGTATGTATCACTTCCAACAGCATTCATGCACTGATTTGGGCGGTTTTGGCTGGATGTTTGACCGATAAATGTGCCGTGTCCGCAATTGGCATAATTGCTGCTTGCACCTGATAAAAAGCATTGCAAACAGCCTGGGAAAAACAGTGAGCGAATATCTTCTTCTTTTATTAGGCACGGCTCTGGTCAACAACGTGGTTCTGGTGAAATTCCTCGGGCTATGCCCGTTTATGGGCGTCTCGAAAAAACTGGATTCGGCTTTGAGCATGGGTTTGGCGACAACCTTTGTGCTGACCTTGGCCGCGATGACCAGCTGGATGCTGGAACACTTTATTTTGGCTCCGTTCAATATCCAGTTTTTACGCATCCTCGCGTTTATTCTGGTGATTGCCGCCGTGGTGCAGTTCACCGAAATGGTCGTGCATAAAACCAGCCCGGTGCTGTATCAGATACTGGGTATTTTCCTGCCGTTGATTACGACCAATTGCGCGGTCTTGGGCGTGGCCTTACTCAACGTGCAGGAACAATACGGCTTTATGCAAAGCATGATTTTCGGTTTCGGTTCCGCGCTCGGCTTTACGCTGGTGATGGTGCTGTTTGCAGGCTTGCGGGAGCGCCTGGCGTTAATGGCGGTCCCGACATTATTTGCAGGCACGCCGATTGCGTTTATTACCGCCGGTATTTTATCGCTGGCATTTATGGGTTTTGCAGGGCTTTACAGCAAATGATTTACAGGAAATAAACTATGTATGTTTTATCCGCCATTGTAAGTTTGACCTTGTTGGGGCTGTTCCTGGGCTTGCTGCTGGGTATTGCCGGCAAGTATTTAAAAGTTGAAAGCAGCCCGATTGTCGATGAACTGGAATCCCTGCTGCCCGGATCGCAATGCGGCCAATGCGGTTTTCCGGGTTGCAGGCCTGCCGCCGAAGCATTGGCCGAGGGCAATGCGCCCGCTACGATATGCCCACCCGGCGGCAGCGCCCTGGCTGAGCAAATCGCCGCTTTATTGGGCTTGGATCTGGATTTAAGCGACGTGAAAGAGCCCGAGTTATTGGTCGCCCGAGTCAGTGAAGACACCTGCACCGGCTGCACCCGCTGCTTTAAAGTCTGCCCTACCGACGCCATTGTCGGCGCGCCGAAGCAAATTCACGCGGTCGTCGCCGACGCCTGCATAGCCTGCAAGAAATGTGTGGATGTATGCCCGACCGAATGCCTGCAAATGCACCCCGTCGAGGTTACCTTGCGTAACTGGCGCTGGACTAAACCTGTTTTGCCTGAAACGAGTAACGCCGTATGTTAAGTTTCTTTTCTAAACCGCGCATTCGCGGCGGCGTCCATGCAGAGGAGCATAAAGCCGAGACTGCCGCATTGCCGATAGCCAACAATTTTCCGTTGCCGAAAAAACTGTATATCCCGCTGCAACAGCACGTCGGCAAGCCCGCAGAGCCGCTGATTATGGTCGGCGAAAAAGTGCTGAAAGGGCAGTTGCTGGCTTACAGCCAGGGCCTGATTTCCGCGCCGGTCCATGCGCCCAGTTCGGGCGTCATCCTTGATGTTAACGATTATCCGGCCCCGCACCCGTCCGCGCTGCCTATCCGAACCATCGTGCTGGAAACCGACGGCAAGGACGAATGGGTGGAAACACCGATTGCCGCCGATCCGTTCCAGCTGAATCCCGAAGAAATCAGTTTGCGCGTCGGTGCGGCGGGTATTGTCGGCTTGGGCGGTGCAACTTTTCCGACGGCGGTCAAGCTCAATATGGGTCGCGAAAACCATATCGATACGCTGATTATTAACGGTTCGGAATGCGAGCCTTATCTGTGCTGCGACGACCGGCTGATGCAGGAACGCGCCGGGGAGATTATCGACGGCGTGCGTTTGATGCTGCACGGAATGGAAACCGAACATGCCGTGGTGGCGATTGAAGACAACAAGCCGGAGGCTTATCTTGCGATGCAGGCCGCAGCCGAGCCGTATGCTACGATTAAAGTCATACAAATCCCGACCCGTTACCCGATGGGTTGGGACAGGCAATTGATCCGTTATGTAACGGGCAAGGAAGTCCCGGTCGGTTGCCGGTCGTCGGAAATCGGTGTGACTATCCATAATGTCGGCACCGCTCATGCCGTCCATAAAGCGATTCGTCACGGACATCCCTTGCTTAGCCGTGTGGTTACGGTAGCGGGCGGTGCGGTCAAACGCCCGATGAATGTGGAAGTGCCTTTCGGCACCTTAATCTCCGAACTGTTCGATTTTTGCGATGTAAGTAAGAATGAAACCGCGCGCATCGTTATGGGCGGCCCGATGATGGGCGATTCCTTGCCGCACATGGGTTTGCCCACCGTTAAAGCCACCAGCGGCATCCTGGCATTGACCCAAAGCGAACTCAAAAATACCGATGAACAACCCTGTATTCGTTGTGCGAGCTGCGTCAGCGTTTGTCCTGCGGGATTACGGCCTCTGGATATGGCGAACAACATCCGCATCAATCAACTGGATGCGGCGGTGGATTTAGGCTTGAAAGACTGCATCAGCTGCGGCTGCTGCTCTTATATCTGCCCGTCCAATATTCCGCTGGTGCAGTATTTTAAATACGCCTCGGGCGAAGTCGTAGCCAGGCAGCAGGCGCAGCATAAAGCCGAGCAAACCAAAAAGCTGATTGATGCGCGCAATGCCCGTATGGAACGCATCGCCCAGCAACAACGCGAAGACGAATTGGCCCGGATAGCGGCCAAGGCGGAGCGGGAACGATTAAAAGCCGAGCAGGAGGCATTGGTATGATTACGCATATGAAACCCAGCAGCGGCGCGCATGTCGGCGCCAACACCAGCGTCAGCCGTATCATGTGGCAGGTCATGCTGGCAATATCGCCCGCGACAGCGTTCGGCCTCTTGTGTTTCGGCTGGCCTGCGCTGAACTTGTTTGTCATCACCGTGCTATCGGCGGTTGTGTTTGAAGCCTTCTGCGTGCGGATCAAGGGCAGGGCGGTCAAGCCCGTCATTATGGATGGCTCTGCGGTACTGACCGGCTGGCTGCTGGCGATGACGCTGCCGCCTTGGGCGCCGTGGTGGATAGGCGTGGTCGGTTCCGGGCTGGCGATTATTTTAGGCAAACAGGTATACGGCGGTTTGGGGCAAAACCTGTTCAATCCGGCCATGTTGGCGCGGGTCGCGCTGCTGATTTCTTTCCCTATCGAAATGACCACTTGGGCCAATGTGTCGCCGTTGTTTTTTTCGGACTCGCCGGGGCTGATTGAAAGCTGGCATATCACTTTTTCAGGCTTGGACAATATCGACGCCAGCACCGGCGCGACCACGCTGGGCTTCATCAAAACCGAGTTTTCGCAGAACCGTGTACTGACCGACATCCTCAAGGACACTTCCGGTTTTCTTAACTTTATCGGAGCGACGCGCGGCAGCTTGGGCGAAACCTCGACGCTGTTGCTGGGTTTGGGCGGCGTGTGGCTGATCCGCCAAAACGTCATTCAATGGCAGATTCCGGTGTCGTTATTGCTGACTGTTGCGTTGTTGGCCGGGATTTTTCACGGCGTGGACAGCGAACATTATGTGAGTCCGCTGCTGCATTTGAATTCAGGCGCGTTGATGTGCGTCGCCTTTTTTATTGCCACCGACTATGTCACCTCGCCGAATACGCCTACAGGACAGCTGGTGTTCGGCGCGGGTTGCGGGCTGCTGATTTTCGTTATCCGTACTTGGGGCGCGTATCCAGAGGGCGCGGGTTTTGCGGTGCTGCTGATGAACTCGGCGACGCCGCTGATCGACCATTATATTAAACCTCGGATCTACGGACGCGACCGCAAAGGCAAGCCGCTTGAAATACCGAAATCGTAAACAAAGCCCTCTCCAGCGGGAGAGGGTTAACTCGTTCCCACGCGCTGCGTCCAGTATTTGGAGAATTTATGTTTGACGCATTGTCGGCCCTCACCGTTCGCGGCGCAGTTCAGGACAGGCCTTGACTGCATTCCCACACAGCGCGTGGGAACGAGACAAAATATAGGAATACACCATGAAATTTGACCCAGCAACCATAATGCGCCTGAAAGAAAAGATCGCCGTTTACCGGGAATTCCTTAAAAAATGGCTGGAGCCGTCGAACTTGGCGGAACTTAGGCCCAAACTGGAATTTCAAACCGGCGTCTTGGCGGGCTTCGCGTTAATTGCCAGCGTACTGTTGGGCGTGACCAATTGCAGTACCGAAGGCACTATCCAACGCCGGCTCGATGAGGATTTAAAAAAATCCCTTGAAGAAGTCGTGCCCGCCGCTCTTTATGACAACGACTTGCTGCTGGACACGCTGAACATCCCGTCCGCCGAATACAACATCGGAGCGAACGAAACCACGGTCTATATCGCCAAGAAGTCCGGCAACGTCACCGCCGTATGTTTCAAATTCACCGCGCCCGACGGCTATTCCGGCGCGATCAATATGATCATGGGCATAGACCGTAGCGCTAATATTTTGGGCGTGCGCGTGCTCAGCCACAAAGAAACCCCCGGCCTGGGCGATAAAATCGAAGTCGCCAAGTCGGACTGGATATTGAAATTTACCGGCCGCTCCCTGGACAATTTAGCGCCGGCAAAATGGGCGGTTAAAAAAGACGGCGGCGAATTCGACCAGTTTGCCGGTGCGACCATTACTCCGCGCAAGTCGGTGCAGGCAATTTATCGCGGCTTGCAGTTATTCAAAGCGCATCAAGAACAACTGATTAATCCGGCTTCCCATCAAAGTCGGGACAAGGAGTGAGGTTTAATCGTTCGCCCTGACCCTTCGGCTGCGCTCAGGACTGAAGGCCTTGTCGAAGGGTGGATGGTTAAGCCGTTCATGGTTCGACAAGGCTCTCCTGAGCGTAGTCGAAGGACTCACCACGAACGGTTTTAACCTTAAACTGTCTCATCTTAAGCTGAAAGCCATTAGCCCTGGAGAAAATGACCATGTTTATATCGGAAACTTATCGCAAAATCGCCGCCGACGGCATTTGGAACAACAACATCGTGTTCGGGCAAAACCTGGCGCTTTGCCCCTTGCTGGCGGTGACCGGAACGGCCACCAACGGCTTGGGCATGGGGCTTGCCACGCTGGTGGTTATCATAGCGTCCAACGGCCTCATTTCAGCGGCGCGGCATTTAATTCCCGGCGAAATCCGTATCCCGATTTTCGTGCTGCTGATCGCCGCGCTGGTGACCTTGGTCGATATTTTAATGAATGCCTGGGCGCACGAACTCTATAAAGTGCTGGGTCTATTCATTGCGTTAATTGTGACCAACTGCGCTTTACTGGGCCGCGCCGAAGCCTTCGCCTCCAAGCAGTCGGTAAAACATGCGCTGTGGGACGGCTTGATGATGGGCCTGGGCTTTACCCTGGTGCTGGTCGCTCTCGGCGCGGCCAGAGAAATAAGCGCGTCGGGTACGCTGTTCGCCAATGCATCGGTGTTGCTCGGTGAATCGTTCAGGTTTCTGGAAGTCACCGTCATTCCCGGCTACAAAGGCTTTTTATTAATGGCGCTGCCGCCCGGCGGCTTCATCATGCTGGCTTTTTTGATTGTCGGCAAACGCCTGATCGACCAAAAACTGGCAACGAGAAAAGTGCCGGTAACCGTATTAACCCCAGTCATTGCTGAGGAGGAATCATGAACGTTGGCGTTTGTTACGCAGAATCCGATAGGCAGTTATGGATGCGTCTGGAAGTGCCGGACAACAGCACCATCGAAGAAACCATCAACCTGTCCGGCGTGTTGCAGCTTTATCCCGAGATAAACCTGACCAGCCAAAAAGTGGGCATATTCGGCAAAATCGCTCCGCTGGATACTGCGGTAAAGGATGGGGACAGGGTGGAGATTTATCGCCAGATAACGGCCGATCCGCAGACGGTGCAACGGCGGAGGCGTTAGGCGTTTGCCGGACACCGGTTCTCGCTGTTCGCTAGTTCCCAAGCTCCAGCTTGGGAATTAGGTTCCCGATCTGGACAATGGGGTCCACTTTAATACTTTTTTCACCCCACATCCGCCAACAAGCTTTCATAAGGAATACTTAATCCGTCGTGCAAACGTTTTATCATTCTCAGGCTCAACGGCCGTTTACGGTTAAGCACTTCCGAAACGCGTCCGCTGCTGCCGATATAGGCCTCTAGATCGCGGTTATTCAGGTTTTGTTGTTCCATTCTAAACTTGATGGCTTCGATCGCATCGGGCGGCGTTATTGCATAGTGTTTGTTTTCGTAGGCTTCAATTAAGGTGACCAGCACTTCCATTTCGTCGGCTTCGGGTGTGTCGGGTTCCGCTTGAAAAACCATTTCCAGACGCTGGAACGCGGCTTTTAATTCGTCATCGTTACGGATGGGCTTAATATTCATTGACTGTCTCCACGTTAATCAGGTCGTATTGGGCATGTGTGCCGACAAATTTTATCCAGGCGATTCCTGCGCGATACTGCATTTCCACAACTAAACGGTATTTGTTGCCACCGATGTTGAATACCACGCGGTTGTTGTTACAAATGCTGGCATTCCGATATTGGGCTTTTATGTCTTGCGGTGAAAACCAATTAGCTTTAATGGTTTCTTCATACCAGCTTTCTAATGGGCCTTTGGCGTCACGATAAGCGGGCTGTTCCCAGAATTTCTTGATAGTGCTTTTGGCAATGACGCGCATGAGTTAACCGTCTTATCCTCCCGAATTGGGAGGATGGTAAACGAAGCGAAGATTTTATTCAAATTTACCCCAACTAAAAACCAAAACCCACTTTGTCGGCTTTACGACAATTGCCTATCCTTGCGTTGCATTGTCTTGTCGGTATTAAGTCAATCCAGACTCCGAGCCTGCTATTTTCAGGGCATCAACAATTGGCAAGCATATTGCTTTATCACAGTTAAAGGCATTAGGCCCTGTTCCTTAACCATTTGCCAATAGCTTGAGATGCGCCATGACAACACCGACCCGCCATATCATCATCGACGACACCACGCTCAGGGATGGCGAGCAATCGGCCGGAGTCGCTTTTTCGCTGGAAGAAAAACTGGCGATTGCGACGCAGTTGGCGGGCTTGGGCGTGCCGGAGCTGGAAATCGGCATTCCGGCAATGGGGCCGGTGGAACGCGATGAAATCATGGCGATTGCGGCTCTAGGATTGCCTGTAAAGCTGCTGGTTTGGTCGAGAATGCGCCGTGACGATCTGCATGCCTGTTTGGGCTTGAATGTACACAAAGTCGATTTATCCATATCGGCTTCGGATCAGCACATCCGGCACAAGCTTAAGCAAACTCGGCAGTGGGTGTTAGACACCATTAACTGCTGCGTTCAGGAAGCGCGTAGCTTGAACATGGACGTGTGCGTCGGTATGGAGGACGCCTCGCGAGCGGATGTGGATTTTTTGATACGCATGGCCGAAACCGCGCAAAGAGCCGGGGCGGGCAGGATTCGTTTCGCCGATACGGTTGGCATCATGGAACCGTTCGGCGTGTTCGGGACGATCAAAAAGCTAAGAGCGGCAACCGACCTGGAAATTGAAATGCACGCCCATGACGATTTGGGGCTCGCCACAGCGAATACGCTGGCCGCGGCGTTGGCAGGCGCGACTCATGTCAATACCACGGTTAACGGCTTGGGCGAACGCGCGGGCAATGCGGCACTGGAAGAGGTTGTGGTCGGCTTAAAGCAGTTATACGGCATTGAAACCGGCATTAATTTACAGAACTTCCCGATTCTTTCCGAGCAGGTTGCCAGAGCATCGGGCGATGCGATCGGTAGCCGTAAAAGTCTGATCGGCAAAAGCGTATTCAGCCATGAGGCGGGTATTCATGTCGATGGACTGTTGAAAGATCCGAATAATTATCAAGGCGTCGATCCGGCCATAGTCGGGCGCAGCCACCAGCTGATTCTGGGTAAACATTCGGGGACTCAAGGCGTGATTCACGCCTATCAACAAATAGGCATAGCGGTAAGCCGGATACAGGCGCAAGCCTTATTAACCCAGGTTAGGCGCTTTGTCAGCGACACGAAACGGTCGCCTAAAGCCGAAGAGCTTAATCTTTTTCATCAAAATCTTTAGAGGGCGATCATCATGAACGAACATAAAGAACTGCAGTTATGCGAACCGGAAGTTAAAGAGACTTTACAAATACCGGATCAGGACGATCTCTATCCCGGTTCTTTTTTCAGGATACCGGGTCCACCGATGCTGGGTAAAACCGGTTGGAGTTTAAATTAATTTTGTTTCCTCGTTCCCACGCGCTGCGTCACTGCCATTAAGTTAAGGATGGACAGTCCTTCTCCCTCAGGGAGAAGGTTAGGATGAGGGGATCAAATAAGGCTTTTTTCCTTATTTTTATTCTTCTCGCCCCAGCCCTCTCGGCAACTGCTCCTGCGTTGCTCTACCTCCTGCATCCGTGCAGTCGTCCAGCTGGAGAGGGCGCTTTTTCTTAACTTAATGGCAGTGACGCGCTGCGTGGGAATGCAGTCGAGGCGCGCTACGCCGTGAGACATGGGCAGTATATGAAAATGAACATCGCGCAAATAAGGGACGCAGCACGTCCTTCAAGGCGTTCCCACGCGGCGCGTGGGAACGAGGGTGAGCACCTCCGCACTCAACAGGAGCATAAAGATGGTTATGGCCATATCAGATAAGGTAAGAAGTAACGGACAAACAACGCAGGGCTTCCTGGCCCAATGGCATGAAGACGTCCACTGCGTTTTTGGCCGCGACCCCGCAGCGCATAGCGTCTGGGAAATATTGCTGACCTATGCCGGCGTCCATGCGGTGCTGATGCACCGGATCAGCCATCGTTTATGGAAAGCAGACTGGAAACTGGCTGCCAGAATCCTGGCCGCATTCAGCAAAATGATTACCAGCGTCGATATTCACCCGGCGGCCACTATCGGGCGGCGCTTGTTTATCGATCATGCGCTGGGCGTGGTGATCGGCGAGACGGCTGAGATCGGCAACGATGTCACGCTGTATCACGGCGTCACCCTGGGAGGCACGACCTGGAACAAGGAAAAGCGTCATCCTACCTTGGGCAATAACGTAATGGTGGGTTCCGGGGCCAAGATTCTCGGAGCGATTACGTTGGGCAACAATGTCCGTGTCGGCGCCAACTCGGTGGTAATTAAAGATGTACCGGCCTGTTGTACGGTAGTGGGTATTCCCGGCCGCGTTATTCAAAGTAAAGGTACGCAAATACAAAACCGGCACGGCATCGATCTGGATCATCACTTGATTCCCGATCCGGTCGGTAAAGCGATTGCCTGTTTGATCGAACGGATAGATGAACTGGAGGCCGGGCAAAAGCAGGCGCATAAAGTATTGGTTGAGGATAGTTGTGATGTGTGCGACGCCGAAAGCATCTGCGTTCCCAAGAAAGAAAGCCCGGTAAAACAGGCGGCGAGGTTATAGATGGACCTGTTGGATTTTTGCTCGATTGCTCGTTCCCAAGCTCCGGCTTGGGAATGCTATCTCGGAAGCTCCAGCTTCTCGTATTCAAAAAGACAGGAAGCTAGAGCTTCCAAGGCTTGGGTTCCCAACCTGGAGGTTGGGAACCAGCAAAGCCCGGTAAAACAGGCGGCGAGGTTGTAGATGGATCTGTTGGATTTTGAAGCGCAAGGTTTGTATTTTGAAGAACCGGACGTTGCAGGCGTTAACGAGCTGATAGCGACGGCGGCGGAAAATTATGCGGGTGGCGATGCCGAGTTGCCGTTATTGAAAGCTTATTTTCTCGCGCCCGAGTCGTTGAACGTACTGGTCGCATTGAACCGTTTTTATTATTACCAGCATCGTCTGGAAGAGGCCTTGGCTGCGACGACTAAAGCGCTGGATGTGATCAGGCCGACGGTCGCTTTTCCCGAGGATTGGCGTGACCTGCAAAGCAGCCATATCAGCGATGCGCCGGCCAATTTATTAACCTGGATCAGGCTGTATTTGTTTACGCTGAAAGCCATCGGCTTTTTGAATATGCGCTTGGAGAATCTGGATTTGAGCCAGGCCATTTTTGAAAAACTGGTCGAGTTGGACGCTAAGGACAGGATCGGCGCGCAGGGATTATTGGAATTGGTGGTCAAGCGTAAAACAGATGTAGGGTGGGTAAGCGCAGCGTGACCCCGTATTTTTGAACCTCGATTGTTTGAGTTGCGCTGCGCTAACTCAAAAGTTAATAGGAGCAAGATCATGTTGAAAAAAGAGATCACCGATTCATTGATAACCCTGATGCCGTTGGCGGCGTTTATTATACTGGCGCTTTATCTTTTGATTCAGGATGCTTCGTTAGTCGGCCCGCTTTAATTACCGGAGAAATCCCCATGAGTTTTGAAGAAGAAATGGAAGAACTGGAGTCCGCAGAAGACTTCCTGCAATATTTTCAACTGGACTACGAGCCCAGCGTGGTGCATGTCAACCGTCTGCATATCTTGCAGCGTTTTCATGATTACTTGCAAAAAGCCGAAGGCGAGATGCCGGAAGATGAAGCTCCGAAGCGGGCGGTTTACAGCAAGTTGTTGCAGCGCGCCTATCAGGATTTTGTAGAATCCGACGCCCAAACCGAAAAGGTTTTTAAGGTGTTTGCAATGGGCGAAGCGTCGCAAACCGCGTTTGTTTCCTTAAGCGATATAAAAACATGAAACCCGAGCGCTTCGACGAAGGCCGGTTTGAGTTCGGCGAATCGGTCCGGGTCACCCGAAACGTGCGCAACGACGGCACTTATCCGGGCATGGACGTCGGCACTTTGTTGATTCGCCGGGGCAGCGTCGGCAATGTCATTGAAGTCGGCACTTTTCTGCAGGACCAAGTTATTTTTACCGTGCATTTCCTGAATCAGGGACGGATGGTCGGTTGCCGCCTGGAAGAGCTGATAGGCGCTGACGAGCCCTGGAATCCCAGCCGTTTCGAGTTCAGGGACAAGGTGGTTTGCACTATCGATTTAGGCATTGCGGGCAATATCCTGTTCGCCAAAGGCACGGAAGGAGAGGTCTTTAAGGTGATCAGGGATAACGAGTTGATTCAATACCACGTCGCTTTTCAGGGCAGGGTCCTGCAGGTGCCTGAGACAGCGCTTGCCCCGGCGCATCCCGAGTCATTTTGTGAACCGGAGGTTTGATATGACCGTAATTGAAGAACCTGTCCAGCTGTCAACCTACAACTTGTTAAGAGCGGCTTTAGCCTTATTTAAAAAGTCGCCGGCCGAATTGGCGGAGGCCGAGTTGCAGCAGGCAAAAACACAAGCCCTGAATGAATTCAGGATTGAAAGCCGTGTGCTGAATGCGTCTGAGGCGGCCGCAGTGATCATTACCGAGCAGGAACTGCAACAGGCCTATCAGGAAATTCAGGGGCGTTATGATGACGAGGCTGCTTTTTTCAGCGATCTGGAGAAAAACCGGCTCGACAAAGACAGCTTGCTGGCGGCGTTGCACCGCCAGTGCAAGGTCAATACGGTGCTGGAGCTGGTTGCCAGCCGTGCGCCCGCTGTCAGCGACGTCGAAATCGGCATCTATTACCATGTCCATGCCGATCAATTTCATCTGCCTGAACGGCGCGAAGCCTGCCATATCTTCATCAGTATTAACCCGGACTATCCTGAAAACACGCCCGAGATGGCTTTGATACGCGCCCAGGAACTCGCCGAAAGACTGCGTAAAAAGCCGCATAAATTTGCCGACCTGGCCTTAAAGCATTCCGAATGTCCTACCGCTTTGCAAGGCGGCGTTCTGGGCACCGTGCCGCGCGGCACGCTTTATCCCGAACTGGATGCGGTGCTGTTCGGCTTAAAGGCGGGCGAAGTCAGCGATGCGGTTAAATCGGAAATCGGTTTTCATGTGTTGTTATGCAAGAGCATACAAAAATCCGAAACCCTGTCGCTTGCCAAAGCGACGCCGAAAATACGCCAGCTGATGAACGAACGCGCCCGGCGTACCTGTCAGCGCGCCTGGCTGGCCGGTTTGACGGCGCCAGAAACCGAGGAAAGATAATGAGCGATAAAGAAACCAAACACTGTTCATTCTGCGGCATAGTCCAATCCGCTTCAGTCCCCTTGATTGCCGGTAGCGAGGGCTATATTTGCGGGGCTTGCGTGCAGTTAGCCAACCAAGTCGTCAGCAATTGGAGCCGCAAAAAAGAGCTGTCCGAAATGCAGGGCGCATTGCCGATTCCGGCAAAAATCAAAGAATATCTCGATCGGTACATTATCGGACAGCATTTGGCTAAAGAGATATTGTCCGTTGCTGTTTACAACCATTACAAACGCCTGAAGCATGAAAGCGGCGACGCGGGACTGGGCGAGTTCGACAAGGATGTGGAAATCGGCAAATCCAACATCCTGCTGATAGGCCCGTCCGGCACCGGGAAAACGCTGTTAGCCAGCACGCTGGCGAAAATCGTCGGCGTACCGTTCGTTGTTGCCGATGCGACAACACTGACCCAAGCCGGTTATGTCGGCGATGATGTCGAAAATATCCTGGTGCGCTTGCTGGATGTCGCGGAAGGCAATATGACCAATGCGGAGTGGGGCATCGTTTACTTGGATGAAATCGACAAGATCGCCCGCAGCCCTGAACAGCAAACCGGAACCCGCGATGTATCCGGTGAAGGCGTACAACAGGCCTTGCTCAGGCTGGTCGAAGGCTCTCACGTTAAGCTCCCGGCAAAAGGGCGCAACAAGGACGGTGACGCCACGATGGATACGCGGAACATCCTGTTCATTGCCGGCGGTTCGTTTCCGGGCCTGGAAAAACATGTCGAAAAACGCCTGGTGCCGACCAATTCGGCTATCGGTTTTCATGCCGAGGTGAGCAATCCGGCTGAAAAACCGGCATTGGAAGCTATGCTGAACGCGACCCAGCCCAGCGATTTGCGCAAGTTCGGTTTGATCCCCGAGTTTATCGGCCGTTTCCCGGTGCTGGCGCCTCTGGAACCTCTGGATGTGGACGCATTGATCCGGGTGTTGACCGAACCTAAAAATGCGCTGGTTCGCCAGTATCAACAACTGTTCGCCTACGAAGGCGTGGAGTTGATATTCGAGCAGGATGCGCTGGTTGAAATCGCCAAAAAAGCCATCGAACGCGA
The DNA here is from genome assembly GCF_036440755.1 of Methylobacter sp. Wu8. Lineage (NCBI taxonomy): Bacteria > Pseudomonadati > Pseudomonadota > Gammaproteobacteria > Methylococcales > Methylococcaceae > Methylobacter > Methylobacter sp. Wu8. Next base: position 147,437 of record NZ_JAZGVT010000069.1, read on the forward strand.
AACCGGGGCGCGCGGTCTACGCAGCATCATGGAGCAGATCTTGCGAAAGACCATGTTCGATATTCCGTCCGTCGATGACGTTGAGCAATGCATTGTCGATGCCGATGTGGTTAAGGGGGAGGGTGAGATCAGGTTGATAAAAAAAGCCGAAACCCAACTCAGGCAGCAGGCTGGGTAGAGTGGAACTCCATCGACATCAATTGACGCTGGTTCCCAATCTCCAGATTGGGAACCCAGGAGGCGAAGCTCCAGCTTCGCGACTCGGGAAGCTGGAGCTTCCAAGACGGGATTCCCAAGCAGGAGCTTGGGAACCAGTACAAGAAATTCGTGTGAATCCGTCTAATCCGTGTCGCCTAGAGACGCCTACTTTTGGCATCCGTGCTCTATTTTCCCAACAACCGTTATTACATCGAGAACTTTATGAAAACCGAAGACAAAATCCGCGCTCAATTGGCTGCCCAGCCGATCATTATTTACATGAAAGGCATACCGGCTAATCCGCAATGCGGTTTTTCAGCCAAAGCAGTCGGCATACTCAATGAGACCAACATCCCATACGCTTATGTGAATGTGTTGGAAGCGCCTTTTATCCGTGAAAAGTTGCCGAGCATTTCCCACTGGCCGACTTATCCCCAGCTGTTTGTAAACGCGGAACTGGTCGGCGGTTGCGACATTATTGAAGAAATGTCCAACAACGGCAGTCTGCTGCCCTTATTAACAGCCGCCGCGCCGAAAAAAACGGAAGCCGCAAGCGATGCATTGCCCCCCGGCGACGTTGTGCAACTGGTGCAGCAGGGCATTGACGATGCCAACGTGATGATCGAAGGCGAGGGCTGCGACTTAACGATCACCGTGGTCAGTTCGCAATTTAACGATTTAACGATAGTGAAAAAACAACAATTGGTCTTGGCAACGTTGAAAGAACCCTTGGCGTCAGGCAAGCTTCACGCGGTCAGCGTTAAGGCGTATACCCCGGATGAGTGGCAGGCTAAGCAAAACGCTGGCGGGCTGCTGCAAATACAGCATTAAGGATCGTACATAAATTAATTTAGGCAATTACCATGAAGAGCATGAAGGATATGAAGACTTAAACCTTTCATGCCGCTTCATGTCCTTCATGGTTAAAAAATGAAAAATA
>NZ_JAZGVT010000038.1:0-52375 GCF_036440755.1 Methylobacter sp. Wu8
GTGCATAAATTAATTTAGGCAATTACCATGAAGGACATGAAGACTTAAACCTTTCATGTCCTTCATGGTTAAAAAATGAAAAATAAAACTTGCTCAAGTTATTTCATGCACGTTCCTAACAAAATTGATGGGGTTGCAATGAGGTCATATTGAGCAGTATTAGGGGGTGCCACTGAGGTAGGCCATAACGTCTATCGCGTTAAGAAAGTCAGTTGCGCGCTCAAAGATCCCTGATATGGCTGATCGCCGGCCAGCTCACTAAGTTTTTTGTTCCGCCTTTTTCTGATTTAGCGGTAAAGGCTTGAGTAGGCCGCTTCAGTTTTCGGCCTAAGGTTGCTTTTTGCATGGCGTTGATAACTGTAGGGTTGGGTGAAAAATATTCCGGCGTGTTCCACTGACTCCATTTGTATTTGATAGTGTTTAAATCATCCGTAGCAATATCGGCAATATTGCTGTTTTGCTCTGCTGTGTTGTACATGCCCCAGTTATTGCGGCCCAACACCTTATAAGACCAAGTTGTCCAGTGGCTGCCGGTTTCTGTAAATTGCTGAAGTCCGTAATTCCAGGATTCGGCATTTCCGAACAGCGTGAATTCCCCTATAAAATGCGGTACGTTATATTTTGAACCCCATTTTTGAGCGTCCTGTATCCACCCATCCACAGAATTTTTCATCACCGTGAAGTCTTCATTGTTTTGCCATTGGTAATAGTGCAACGAATAGACGACATTCTCCCAGTTTTTCTCTTGGGGATTCGGAAGTGTATTCCACCACCAGGTAGCTTCCATAATGATGATATGGTCGGGATCAATCGTTCGGATAGCGTGATATAGGCGGTCGTAAAGATTAACCACCTCGGAACCCATCCCTCCGGGAAAGGTCTCGGAGGGTTCATTCAACAGGTCATAACCGGCCACGGCGGCATTGTCTTTAAAACGCGTGGCGAGAGTTTCCCAAAGCTCTACCAGTTGATTCTGATAGAGCGGGGTTGAATAAAGCAGAGCGCCGTTTTGCCGGCCTGAATGATGGGCTCCGTTTTGTGACCCCGGCGCGCCATGCATATCAAGGATAGTGTAGAGCCCATATTCCAACGCTTTGTTTACGGTCCATTCAATCCGGGATAAATCAATGGCGCCGGTATCGTCCAGTCTCCAGTTACCCTCATCATCCATATGGTTAAGCGCATATATCGGCAAACGGATACAGTTGAGACCGGCTTCGGCGATATTCTTGAAATCGGTTTCCGTGATCCAGGAATCCCAGTAAGCGTTGTAGAGATCCCAGACAGCCTCTTTACCAAAACGTTCGGTAAGAATATGTCGCGCATCCCACTCGTTTGATGCCCCGGCTAATGGCGACATCCAGGGTTCATGCACCCTCCAGCCTCCCAGGTTGGTGCCGTAAAGATGAACATCTTTACCCACGCCGTAATTGTCCCTGATCTCCGTTCCATCCACTTTAAGAAAATCCGAAGCGGAACAATATAAAGGTAACGTTATCGTCAGCGTCCAAATGAAGATGGGTATTCCAGGTAAATTTGAGAGAAAAACAGATTTCAGTTTCATAAATATCAATAGGGCTATCTTCAAAAGACTAACCGGTTTGGCGACGTTTGGCTCGCCAATTATACAATATCGATTCGGCAAGCCTAAATCTTTGGCCGCCTTGGGAATGCCGTCACGGTCTGCACGTTCCAACGCCTACTCCTTAAACTGAGCTGTATATTTGTTGCGTATTGTTGGGGAGGTTGGTTCTTTTTTGGTTTTCATTTTTGACCTCGGAGTCAGGGATTACGCTCTTAGCCGAGTGTCCGCTAGATCGGAGCAAGATCAATCTCTGATATGGCTAATTGCCGGCCAACTCACTATATGAGATAAGCCCATCTGGGTTTGAAGATGGTTGATTACGCTCTCAACCCGTTCAGGTAAGTCGTAGAATTCGATGACCAGCGGCAAATCCAGAGACAAGGTTAGTAGATGGCTGGTACGAATTATTCCGTCCGGGCCAAACCCCATAATCCCTTGGAATACCGTGATGCCTAAGACTTTTTCTTCGTCGTGCAAAAAATCGAAGATACTACCAAGCAGATGTTCGTCTTCCCGAAGATAAATCCGCGCTATCGTAATAGATTGAGTTGCCATAACTAATTCTTAAATAATGTATTTAATCGAATTACCGTCGTGCCGAACACATTGACGGCAATCGATAGGCTTCACATAAAACAAGGTACAACGGTACCGAATGTATTAATTTAGATGTCCCGCTGGCCAAAAAAGCGGTCGCCATCAGCGGAATCATAATTTCATGGCTATTAGTCATTTCCATAACAATCACGAACGAGGTGAGCGGTGTTTGCAGCATACCCGAGAAATAAGCGGTCATGCTCAGTAAAATCATCGCTGAAGCGGGCGCAATCGGAAACCAGTTAGCCAAGTCGACACCAATTCCAGCCCCTGTTGCCAGTGATGGGACAAAAATACCGCTGGGTATGCCGCTAAAGAAAGTGGCGCACGTAGCGAGCATTTTCAGGAACGGATAAGAAGGTTCCATCGCTTGAGCGCTGTGTAATATGGCTTTGGTTTGTTGATAACCTGTGCCCACGGTCGCACCATTGGAGAAATAATTCACTGTAGCGATGATTCCGCCGCACGCTATAGCGATCACAACCATCGAGATGCCGGTTCGCTTGAGGAGTCGGCTGCCGAAAATAGTGATTTTGCTAAACAAGCCTCCCAAAAACCCGCCGATAATCCCGCATAACGGGATAGCAAACCAGCTTTGTCCTATTGGCATGATCAGCGATTCATCTTCAAAATAAATGTAGCTGTTTAATAACGCATAGGCGGTCACGCCGGAAAAAATAATGGCGGTTAATACCAGACTGCTGATCCGTTCTTCCAAGGTTCGGCCCATTTCTTCAACAGCAAAAATAATGCCCGCCAACGGGGTGCTGAACATTGCGGCAAAACCGGCCGCGCTGCCTGCCAGAATTAAACCTTTCTCTAAATAATGAGGCGGAAATTTAATCACTTTACCGAGTGACAACATCACCGATGCGCCGACATGCACGGCAGGGCCGCCGAAACCGACTGAGGCCCCGGAAAGCAGACCCATAATCGGCAGGAACATTTTCCCGATGGCAATTCTTAAGGAAATCAATTTGGCTGTTTCTTTAAAGTTGTCAGCAAATTCCAAGGCTGTTTTAACCTGTGGAATGCCGCTGCGTTCGCTGCCGGGAAAGAAACGAAAAGTGAGCCATGCAGTAAAGCCCAGTCCGACTGGCGGAATGACAAAATGAAACCAGGGGTATTGCAGCGCAAGAACGCGGTAGGTTTGCGCGGCCCATTCGCTGAGCATAGTTATCATGACGATAACCAGGCCGACCATAATTGCGCCCAGCCAGAATACCAGACGTTGTTTCCAGGCGATATACGAAAATAGATGAAGAAATGGTTTCAAAATGAAAATTCTATCTCAAGGATAAGGTCGATAAATGTAATTTTTTCGTAAACATCACCAAGGCAAAACGAATTTACCGCGTAGTTTTACCGCCAACACGGGGAACAATAACACCGAAACCATACCCGCGCTGACCAGGATTGACGCCCTGTCCGGCGGCATTAATCCAGAGGAAACGCCGATTTCACTGATGATAACGATCAGCGGAAGACCTGTGGCCGAATAAAACATGAAAGGTATTTTTTCTTCGGCAGTCAGCTCATGCTTGTAAAAAAACAACGGAACGCTTCGAACCAGAACCAACAAACCCGACAACAGAGCGATTTGTATCGGAGCGAGAGGCGTAGACCATAGCGCACTGAGTTCGAACTTCATGCCTGCGACGATAAAGAAGATGGGTATCAGGAAGCCATAACCGATTGCGTCCAACTTATGCTGCAACAGCTCGCCCTCTGTGCCTTTAATGGCGAGTCTGACCACCATGCCCGCAGTAAATGCTCCCAGCACGATATTCAGGCCGAATTTAGCGGCGAGCGTGGCTAACAAGACTTGCAACAAGATACAAATTCGCACCGGAAGCTGGCCGCTGCTCTGCATGGTGTGCGCCAGCTTTTCAAGTAATGGCGAGGAGCGCATGTGCAGGGCAACATTCGCCACGGCCAAGGAGATGATAATAAAGGTCACGACAAACAGCGTGTGTAAAAAAGTGTCATGGGTAGTGATCAGCAACAGCGAAATAATCACCAAGGGGCCAAACTCACCGACAGCCGCTGTTGCCACGATGTACTTGCCGAAATCGGTGTTCAGTTCGCCACGGTCGCGCAGAATAGGGGCCAGTATGCCCAAGGCGGTGGTGGATAAGGCGGTTGCGGCCAATAAAGGCGGGCTCTGGATAAGTCCGATGACATTGAAGAAAAACATACAAACTATCGCCGACAGGAAGGTAATAAACCAACTGCCTACCGCTAATGACAAGGGTTTGCCGCGAATCTTGTCGAAATCTATCTCAAGTCCGACCAAGAACAGCAGAAAAGTTAAACCGAGTTGCCCTAACATGGCGATCATGCCGTCAGGATTAGCCAGATGAAAGACATGAGGGCCTATCAGTATCCCCAAAACGACTTCAAGCACCACGACAGGAAAGCGCACACTGCCCGGCAACTCGGCAAGGAGCGGAGCCAGCATCGCAACGAATGTGATAAGCAGAAGTTCAGAAGGATAAGCTTCCATGTATGGACTCCGGTAGATGTTAAATGACAGAGTAGAGCTGAATTCGATTGTAACAAGTTACCCGGTGCAGACCATTGTTTATTTGAGCCTGTGAAAGCCAGGCTTCCCGTTTCGACAACGCATTTGCAGTCTCGTTTGTACCATGAAGGCCCGGATGAGTCTCGAACCTTAAGAAAGGATTAATGTGTGCAATCCTATAATTAATAAATTCCTTAGATTCACTGGGACTGATCTGCTGCAACACGAACTGGTTTACAGACGGTTAGGGACATGGAAAAACGGTTCGGAATTACTGAAGCTAAAAATCCGGAATTTATGACCGGAGCGTATTTTTAAATACACCGGTAATTAAAGAGTCTATCTGCAATGATTGAGAACACTAATACCGAACCGCTGTATATCCTGTTAATCAGCGTTCACGGCTTGATTAGAGGCTGTGACCTGGAACTGGGACGCGACGCGGATACCGGCGGTCAAACCAAATATGTCGTTGAGCTGGCCAAGGCGCTGGCAAAACAGCCGAATGTCGGGCGGGTGGATTTGGTAACGCGGCGGATAATCGACAGCGAAGTCGGCCCCGATTACGCAGAGCCCGTCGAACCGCTGTCGGAAAATGCACAAATAGTCCGTATCGAAGCGGGTCCCGAAGCGTATATTCGCAAAGAAGAGCTCTGGGATCATCTGGATAGTTTCGCCGATAATTTACTGAGTTGGCTGCACCGCCAACCGCGCTGGCCGGATATTCTGCACAGCCATTATGCCGACGCCGGTTATGTCGGCGTCCGCCTTGCGCATTGGACCGGGTTGCCGTTGATTCATACCGGCCATTCTTTGGGACGCGACAAATGCCGCAGGCTGCTCGCGATGGGCTTGCCGATGGAGGCGATCGAGCAGCGTTATCATATGTCGCGCCGTATCGGCGCCGAAGAGGAGACGCTGACCAACGCCGATCTGGTGATTACCAGCACCCGCAATGAAATCGAAGAGCAATACGAGCTTTACGATTGCTACACGCCGGACAAGATGGCAATCATACCGCCGGGAACCGATCTCGACATGTTTCATCCGCCCGCTTCCGCCGGCGAAAGCATTGCTTTTGCAAAAAACCTCAAGATGCCGCTGCATGAACCGGATAAGCCGGTGATATTGGCGATGTCCCGTCCCGACCAACGGAAAAATATCGTCGGACTGTTGGAGGCTTACGGGGAATCGCCGCGTTTGCAGCAGTTGGCCAATCTGGTGATCGTCGCCGGTAATCGCGAAGACATCCGGGAGTTGAGCGAAGGCCCGCAAGGGGTGTTGACGGAGCTGTTATTGGTTGCCGATTATTACGATCTCTACGGTCGGGTCGCGCTGCCGAAACACCACGCGGCTGACGAGGTCGCCGACATTTACCGTCTTGCGGCGGCATCCGGAGGCGTGTTCATCAATCCGGCCCTGACCGAACCGTTCGGCTTGACGCTGCTGGAAGCGGCCGCCAGCGGCCTGCCGCTGGTCGCCACCGAAAACGGCGGTCCGGTGGACATCATCGGCAATTGCCGCAACGGCTTGCTGGTCGACCCGGTGGACAAGACGGCGATGGCTGAAGCCTTGTTGACTATTCTCGAAAATCGGGAGCTTTGGCGGGAATTTTCCGCAAATGGCTTGCAAAACGTCGCCCGGTATTATTCCTGGGACTCCCATACGCAAGCCTATTTGCGAAAGATTCAGGCGCTACCGCAGCAAGCGGGCTCACTCCCGAAAGCCCCGCCGCTCGCCAAAACCGGCCGCTTCCGAAAACAAGCCATTTTTAGCGCTATCGATAATACTTTGTTGGGCGACGCCGAAGGCTTGGAGCAATTTGTAAAACTGATTCGCGAAAAACGTAAGAAGCTTCTATTCGGCATCGCCACCGGGCGGCGGCTGGATGCGGTTCTGGCGGTCTTTAAAAAACACAAGATTCCGATGCCGGATATTTTAATCACCAGTCTCGGCACTGAAATCTACTATGCGCCGCAACTGATCGCCGATATTGCCTGGACCTATCATATCGATCATTTGTGGACGCCTAACGTGCTGCGGCGCGTCATCAGCGGCTTGCCGGGCCTGACGCTGCAAGCCAAAAGCGAACAGAGCCGGTTTAAGCTTTCCTATCTTTACGACAGCAATAGCGCGCCGCCGATGGAAGAAATCCTTACGCTACTGCGGCAGCACGAATTGTCGGTCAATACGACGCTCTCGTTCGGACAGTTTTTGGACTTTGTTCCGGCCAGGGCCTCCAAAGGCCAGGCATTGCGCTATGTCGCCCGGCAATGGAATATTCCGCTGGAGCGTATCCTGGCTACGGGCGGTTCCGGTGGCGACGAGGATATGTTGCGCGGCAACACCCTCGGGGTCGTGGTCGCCAACCGTCATTGCGAGGAGCTGTCCATTCTGGGCGATACCGAGCAGGTCTATTTCGCCGAGGGTTCGCATGCCTGGGGCATATTGGAGGCCATCGAACATTACGATTTTTTCAATCGCTAACAGAGTCCAAAGCCCATGAACAAACGCATCCTGATTTGTACCGATCTTGACCGCACCCTGCTGCCGAACGGCAGACAGCCCGAATCGCCCGGTGCGCGGGCGGCTTTTAGCCGACTGGTTTCGCGCCCGGAGGTGACCCTGGCTTATGTCAGCGGCCGGCACCGCGAGCTGGTTGAAGACGCCATCCGGGAATACGAACTGCCGTTGCCCGATTGGGTTATCGGCGATGTCGGCACGACTATTTACCAAGTAGGTACCGGAGAATGGCGGCATTGGCCTGAATGGGAGCGGGACATCGCCGCCGATTGGCGGGGCTTGACGGCGAACGCTTTACGTCCCTTGTTTGCCGATTTACCGTTTTTGCGCCTACAGGAAGAAGCCAAGCAAAACCGTTACAAACTCAGCTATTACCTGCCGTTGCAGGCTGACATCGACGCGCTGCAACGGGAAATGCTGCGGCGGCTGGAAACCCGGCAAGTGGCGGCCGGCTTGATCTACAGTGTCGACGAAGCGACATCGACGGGACTGCTGGATGTATTGCCCGCGCATGCGACGAAACTCCATGCCGTGGAGTTTTTAATGCAACATCAGAGCTTCGATTACGCCAACACGGTTTTCGCCGGCGACAGCGGTAACGATTTGCCGGTGCTCGCCAGCGCGATTCAGTCGGTATTGGTCGCCAACGCCGATCTTGATGTTGTCGGGCAAGCCAAAGCACAAGCCCGGAAACAGGGAATGATGGCGGCGTTTTATTTGGCGCAAGGCGGTTTTTTAGGCATGAACGGCAATTACAGCGCCGGGATACTGGAGGGCGTTGCCCATTATCATCCCGGCACGCAGATTTGGATGGAATGACTTTGCAATTGAGCATAATGAATATATTTCGTGTCTTTGCTGGTCCCCAAGCTCTTTTTGCTGGTTCCCAAGCTCCTGCTTGGGAACCCAGTGAGCAAAGCTCCAGCTTTGCGAGACGGGAAGCTGGAGCTTCCTACACTGAATTCCCAAGCTGGAGAGCTTGGGAACTAGCGTATGTGCTATTTTTTATTCACCACGAAGAAATATAGATTGGAGCGCGACGGAGCATGTCAATAGAACGCGGATTTGACGGATTCCACAAGCGAGACGGGGTTTGCAACCCCGTCCCTAACGTTTTTGTGGCATTAGAGCTAAGTGGCTATATTGACAGTCGTAAAATGTTTCGAACGGGGCAACATGCCCCGTCCGGCTTGAGGTTTTTTTAAATCCGTCTTATCAGTGTCATCCGTGTTCCATCACGCGCGAATAGTCACTTAATTTTAGTTCCGTCAGGATAACGCTATGTACGAACAAGTTTCCCACTCGCTATTGAACGCCATTCTGGACGATTTAAAACCGGAAATCAGCAGGCAGGATTTGCGGCATTTTTATACCCGGCTGGGCGCTAATTTTTACGCCATTTATTCGCTGTTTTTTAACCTCTACGGACAGCGCAAGGACTTTAAGCCGCAAATGCAGCGCCTGGTGGAAACCATGGCTAAAGGCTATATCAACCGCTCCACGGAACTGGAAAGCGTCGACATCCTGCGCGAACGGGATCATAACTGGTTCCTGTCGCAAAAATGGGTCGGCATGGCGCTATACACCAACGGTTTTGCCGAAAACCTGGACGATTTGGCCGACAAGACCCCGTATTTCCAGGAGCTGGGTATCAACATGGTGCATATCATGCCGATTTTGATGTGCCCGGCCGGTAAAAGCGACGGCGGTTATGCGGTCAGCGATTTCCGGAAAATCGACGACAGGCTCGGCGACATTAACGATTTACGCCGCGTTGCCGGGGAATTCAGGAAGCGCGATATTCTACTGGTCTTAGACATAGTGCTCAATCATACCTCCGACGAGCATGAATGGGCCCAAAAGGCGGTCACGGGGGAGCGCCGCTACCAGGATTATTATTTCATGTTCGATAACCGGGAAATTCCCGATATGTTCGAGCGCAGCATGCCGGAAATTTTTCCCGAAAGCGATCCGGGCAATTTCACCTGGAATGCCGACCTGCAAAAATGGGTGATGACCGTCTTCCATGATTACCAATGGGATTTGAATTACAGCAATCCCGAGGTGTTCATTGAAATGCTCGACATTATCCTGTTTTGGGCCAATCAGGGGGTTGATGTGCTGCGTCTCGACGCCGTCGCTTTCCTGTGGAAAAAAATCGGCAGCTCCTGCCAGAACGAGCGCAATGCGCATCTGATTCTCCAATTGATGAAGGACTGCTGTCAAGTGAGCGCTCCCGGCGTGTTGTTTATTGCCGAAGCGATCGTCGCGCCGGTTGAGGTCATCAAGTATTTCGGCGAAGACGCGATTATCGCCAAGGAATGCGAAATCGCCTACAACGCCACGTTAATGGCATTGCTGTGGGACGGCATTGCCACCAAAAATGCCAAACTGCTTTATCAAGGACTGCAAAATCTGCCCGCCAAACTGGAACGGGCAACCTGGCTGAATTATGTGCGCTGCCATGACGACATCGGCTTCGGTTTCGACGACAACGATGTCCGGGCGGCCGATTACGAACCTTTCGCGCACCGAAAATTTCTGGTCGATTATTTCAGCGGTCAATTCGAAGCTTCGCCGGCCAGAGGCATGGTGTTTATGCGCAATGACGAGACCGGCGACGCGCGCATTTGCGGCTCGCTGGCATCGCTGGCGGGATTGGAAGCGGCAGCGGAAAGCGGCGATTCGGCCCTGATATTAGCTGCGGTCAATAAAATCCTGCTACTGCATAGCGTGATCCTGTCTTTCGGCGGCATTCCGCTGCTTTACAACGGCGATGCGCTGGGCGTCGTCAACGACTACAGTTATCTCGATGACCCCGGTAAAAGCGGCGACAACCGCTGGATTCACCGGCCCAAGATCAATTGGGAAAGAGCCGAATTGCGAAAAAGACAAGGCACGGTGGAATACAGCCTGTTCAGCGCATTGAAAAAAATGATCGCCATCCGCAAGGAAACGACTGCGTTCGCCGATTTCAACAACCGCGAACTGCTGGACGTCGATAATGAGCATTTGCTCTGTTTTATCCGCTTCAATCATTTGCGGCCGTCGGAACGGGTCCTGGTGGTCGCCAATTTCGACGCCAATCCCCAGTATCTCGACCTGGATGTCATCAGCGGTCGGGGCATTAATCTTTACGGCCGGTTCGTCGATTTATACAGCGGCAGAAGTCCCGCCCAGTTCGATCGCCGGATCGTTTTGCAGGCTTATCAATTTTATTGGTTAACGGAAATATGAGCTGATTGGCCCGGATTTGTTTCGTCCCCACGCGTCAGGTTATTACTATCAAGTTAATGGTTGCGTATTTCCAGCGGTTGGAGTGCAAGGCCTCACTGGCATTAAGTTAAGCCGTTCGTGGTGAGCCCCATTCGACAAGCTCATGACAGGCTTCGATAAACTCAGGAGAGCCTTGTCGAACCATGAATGGCTTAACGACTTGTTCCGCTCACCCTTCGACAGGCTCAGGGCGAACGGAACAAGTCTTAACTTAATGGCAGTGGTGCAAGGCCTGGGAACGCGCGCGAAAAGTTGTGTAGATAGCTATGCCCGCATGGGCCTGAGAGGTATAAATTAGTCACTATAAGCATGATTTCGTTAATGTTTTTATTTTAAATGACAGTTGATACAAAATGCTTTTCCGCAAAACTTATTTGCTCATTGCATTTTTGCGGTTGGGGTAAACGTAGTTCTGCCAGTGAATGTATCAAAGGAGATTACCATTGAACCACAAAATAAGTATCGGCCTTATCGGCTACGGCAAAACGGGCAAAGCCGTCGCCAATGTACTGAGCACCGATTCACGCTTTGAACTGTGCTGGATTGCCCGCCGCACCGTGAGTGACAACGCTCAAACGCATCCTGATACTGCCATTCCGATTATTGGGATGGCGCAACAATCGTTCGAGGCATTATTCGACCGGCAGCCGGTTGATGCGGTAGTTGATTTTTCTTCACCGGAAGCCGTCCATCGCTATGGAGAAACGGTTCGTAAACACCGAATTATGTTGGTCAGCGCGATTTCCGCTTATTCGGAAAGCGATTTGGATTATGTCCGCAGTCTTGGGCGAAATACGCGTGTCATGTGTTCGCCCAATATTACCTTGGGCGTCAATTTCCTGATGACGGCGGCCAATCTGTTGCGCAAAATAGCGCCTTTTGCCGATGTGGAAATCCTTGAGCAACATTTTAAGGAAAAACCGGAGGTTTCAGGCACGGCATTAAAGATCGCGGAAAAATTAGGCGTGGATGACGATCAAATCACTTCGTTACGGCTCGGCGGAATTATCGGTGAGCATGAAGTTATTTTCGGCTTTCCGCACCAAACAGTCCGTCTGGTTCACTCGTCAATCAGACGCGAGGCATTCGGCACGGGCGCGGCTTTTGCGCTATCGCATTTGGCAATCTGCGATATAGGCTTTTACACTTTCGAAGACTTGCTGATACATGCGGCACGTGATTTAAAGGGTCAAATCCCGGATTTTTCATCGTAGACCAGCCGGGTGGCGAGGTGTGAAGCTGTCGTATAACAATGAGCGCAGCACTGCCATTACGCGTTGTAGGAGCGGGCCATGCCCGCGATGAAGGCGCTACAACGCTGTATCGCTCTACCGAAATATCGCGGGCGCTGCCCGCTCCTACGCTGCTGTTGTACTTAACTTAATGGCCGTGGCGTAGCGCATGGGAACAAATTTGCTGAGCGCCTGTTACGTTCCGGCCAATCAGCGCAGCAACAGCAGCGGCTTTTTGGCATTCATCAGCATCTTGGCGGTAAAGCTGCCCAGCAGCAGGTCATGAAGGCGGGTGTGGCTGAATGCGCCCATCACGATCATATCAATATCATGTTTGTCCTGATATTCACAAAGCGCTTGGTCGGGCTTGCCTTGTAATTTTTTCGTGGTCACTTCAATGCCGCCGGCATTTTTCAGTTTGCTGACAGCCGCTTCAAGCAATTGTTCGGTCGCTGCGTCATCTTTGCTGACGTTAACCAGATGGCAAGTGAGGCCTTTATAAAGCGGGCTGATGGCAACCATGTCGATGGCTTTTTCTGTCGCCTTGCTGCCATCATAGGCAATCATGATGTGCTGCGGCGCTTTGAACGTGTCGTTGACTACCAAAATAGGCTTATGCAACGAGCGGATGATGGACTCAAGTTTTGCGCCTATTTTGTCCGGCCGGTTTTCATGCACTTTGCCACGGATGCCGATGACCAGAACCCGGATGCTTTCTTCAAGCTCGATTAGCGATTCAACCAAGCTACCGTGGCGCTGGTTGCTGTCGGGGTTGGCGATGCCAGCCTGGATGACCCGATCTTTGGCCGCCTGTAGCAACAGCTTGCCTTGCTGTAGTCGCAACTTGCTGCGCTGCTGTTCGACGGCGGTCAGTTCTTCAAGCAAATGTTCCTGACTGCCCAAGCCGATATTGCCGGACAAGTCCAGGGTTACGGCCGTCTCGGGATGGTGATCAATGACATGCAGCAGCTTTAATGGCGCATCGACGCGTTGGGCTATCCAGGCGGCGTAATCGCAGACCGCTTCGGTCAATGATGAGCCGTCGATACATGCCAGCACTCTATTGGTATTTGTGTTCATTAATGGCCTCCGATGACTTTTTCAATTTCTTCCGGTTTATCGTGGATGCCGAAGCGGTCGACGATGGTGGCGGTGGCTTCGTTCATGCCGATCAACTCCACATCCGCGCCTTCGCGGCGGAACTTGATGACGGCCTTGTCCAATGCAGACACCGAGGTTATATCCCAGAAATGCGCGCGGTGTAAATCGATGACCACTTTATCGACGGCTTCCTTGAAATCGAAGGCCTCGATGAACTTGCCCGACGAATTAAAGAAGATTTGCCCGATAACGCGATAAGTCCGAATGCTGTTCGCTTCATCCAGTTCCGATTCGACATACATGAAATGGCTGATTTTGTTGGCGAAGAATAACGACGCCAGCAACACGCCGACGAAAACGCCGAACGCCAGGTTATGCGTCCAGACCACGACAATCACGGTCGCCACCATCACCACATTGGTGGACACCGGGTGTTGTTTGAGGTTGACGATGGAACTCCAGCTGAAGGTACCGATCGAGACCATGATCATCACCGAGACCAACGCGGCCATCGGGATTTTGGAAATCCATTCGTCCAGGAACACCACCATGATCAACAGAAAGCTCCCTGCAATTAAGGTGGACAAGCGCCCGCGCCCGCCGGATTTGATATTGATAACGGACTGGCCGATCATCGCGCAACCGGCCATACCGCCGAGCAATCCGGCACCGATATTGGCGAGGCCCTGGCCTTTGCATTCGCGGTTTTTGTCGCTGGGCGTGTCGGTTAAATCATCAATGATGGTGGCGGTCATCAATGATTCCAGCAGACCGACTACGGCCATTGGCAAAGAATAAGGCGCAATAATTTTTAAGGTGTCCCATGTCAACGGCACCTCGGGCCAGAGAAAAATAGGCAGCGTATCGGGCAACTCGCCCATGTCGCCGACTGTGCGGATGTCCAGCTGCCAATAAATGGCGATGCCAGTCAAAACGATAATGCAGACCAGCGGCGAGGGCAGGGATTTGCCGATCACCGGGAGATACGGAAACAGGTAAATGATCGCCAGTCCGCCTGCGGTCATTGCGTAAACATGCCAAGTGACGTGGGTAAGTTCCGGCAGCTGCGCCATGAAGATCAAAATCGCCAGCGCATTGACGAAACCGGTCACCACCGAACGCGACACGAAACTCATCAGGCTGCCGAGCTTCAGGTAGCCGGAGATGATTTGCAAAACGCCGGTCAGCAGCGTTGCCGCCAATAAATATTGCAGGCCATGATCCTTGACCAGCGTCACCATCAGCAACGCCATCGCCCCGGTCGCCGCAGAAATCATGCCCGGCCTGCCGCCGACAAACGCGGTCACCACCGCAATGCAGAACGAGGCATAGAGCCCGACTTTGGGATCGACCCCGGCGATGATGGAAAAGGCAATGGCTTCGGGAATCAGCGCAAGGGCAACGACCAGACCGGCCAACACATCGCCTCGGATGTTGCCGAGCCAGTCCTGTTTTTTCGATAAAAAGAGCATTTCAGTCCTATAAATTAAAAAGGCTATGTGGGAACACAGCCAGAGAGCATAAAAAGTTATTCAAAGATGTGAGGGGTACTAAGTCGGTCAGCTTGGTGAAAAAACAGATTATCCGCTCAGTTTTATGCATACTTTTCAATGCCCAAGCCCATTAATTCAGATAGCTTCACCCAGGCTGGTTTTAATGCGTTCCAGCAGTGCGGTCATCTGTTCTCGTTCTTGTTGCGTTAAGGTTTTAAGAACCTCCGCTTCCACCGCATCGGCAATCTCCCAAAGTTCCTGCATGATGGACTGCGCTTTAGGCGTGAGTTCCAGGCGGTAAGCGCGCCGGTCTTCAACGTCTTTATTGCGCCGAACCAGACCCGATTCCTCAAGCAAGTCGATCTGCCTTGCCAGCGTAATCGGTTTGATTTCCAGAATTTCAGCCAAGTCGATTTGGCGGCAATTTTCATTTTCAGACAAATGCACCAAGGCTCTCCATTGGGCATGAGTAAAGCCGATATTTTCGGCTTCCTTGTTAAAACGTTGACGGATAACGTGACTGATTTCGTAACTCAGAAAACCGAATTTTGAATGCATAAACAATTGAAAGCGTAGAAGCTCGTAAAAAGCGCCAAGGGAAAGAAAATAATAGATATAATAAGCAACAGGTATTATATAGAACAAGTGTCTTTCCTGCAATCTACGCACATCATGCGCAACAAATAACGTGATACCTCCTCGGCAGAGGCTGATTTTGACTCGCGCCTTAGCTGTAGTGCGCTGCTGCCATTAAGTTAAGTTCAAATGGAAATACGCTGTCATTAATTTAATGGCAGTGACGTAGTGCGTGGGAATACGGTAAACATTATGGCGACTACTCAGTGCATAGAGAAATGGAACACGGATGACGCGGATTAAGCTGATAAACTGAAATATAAAGAACTTATTTTCCCTGGCGTTACCGTTAACAGACAGATGACTGATTTGGGGAGTATTCATAGTGTAGGACTCCGAGACAGGCAAAAATGCAGCCAGAACGGTTTGCATGTCTGTTCTACAGGGGCCGCAAAGGGAAAACTTATTTTTTAAAAAGCTTTAGTGTCTTTCGGATTATAATAAAGAGCGCTCTAAAGACGGCACACGCGAGCGCAGCTAGGGCGCAAAATCACGTTTGTTAACGCATATTGCGCGTTTTATGAAGTTTATTACCGATAATTTGTGATGATAAAGAAACGGCAGACATGGATGACTAACCCACGAACTATAAAAACGGCATTATCCGGCGCTTTCCCGCATCATTTTATTGCCTGCATGTTTTTAGTCATGTTGGCAGGCTGCTCGGAACCGACCATTCAAAAGCTTGAAGGCCCTGCTCAGGGTACGACTTACCATATCAGCTATTGGTCCGAATCGTCGGTGGATGATAAAGCCGTTAAAGACGCCGTCGAAAACGAATTCGCGGCCATCGATAAGCTGCTGTCCAATTACCGGCCCGATTCGACTATAGAAACATTCAACAGCATAGAGAATACCGATAGCCAGGAAGTCGGCGGCGAAATCGTGTCCTTGGTTAAAATCGCGCAAGTTGTAAACCAGGCCAGCCAAGGCTGCTACGATTTAACCATTAAGCCGTTGTTCGATTTATGGGGCTTTAAGGGCAATGCGCTGACGATTCCTAAAGACTCGACTATTCTTGCCACGCTGAAGCAAATCGGCATGGAAAAACTGGAAATCGTCGATGACACGCATCTGCGCAAAAAACAGGCCGACCTGAAAGTCGATTTGTCGTCGATTGCTCAAGGCTATAGCGTGGAGCGGATCAGCAAGGTGCTGGAGCAAAAAAGCATAAGCAATTATCTGGTCGAAATAGGCGGCGAGCTGAAAACCAATGGCTACAAACCCGGCCTTCAACCTTGGCGTATCGCCGTGGAAAGGCCGTTGCCGGAAGAACGGACGATGCATAAAGTCGTTACCATGCCCAAGGATTCGCCGATGGCGGTGATGACGTCCGGTACTTACCGGCATTATTTCGATGACCAAGGCCGGCGTTACAGCCACATTCTCGATGCCCGTAACGGAAGACCGGTCGGCCATAACCTGGTTTCCGCCACCGTCCTGATCGCTGATCCGACGGTTGCCGATGCCTGGTCCACCGCGCTGTTGTGCCTGGGAGCGAAAGACGGCATGGCGGCGGCCAATATGGCTAAAATCCCCGCCCTGTTCATCGAATTGCAGGGCAGCGAACTTATTGAATCCCGAAGTGACGCGTTAAACACTTTGAACACTCTCACCCTACATTAATGCCCGAATCCTGAGTTATGACATTTCAAACCCGCAGTCACAGTATTTTTTCACGTTGGGCAAGTTTGACGCTAGGCAGGCCGTTCATGGTTCTGTCCATAGTGGTTTTGCTCAGCATTTTGGCCTTGGAATACACGGCCGGCCACTTAAGCATTAATACCGATACCGCCGAACTGGTCGCGCCCGATGCGCCTTTCCAGCAAAACCGCCGCAATTTTGAAAAAGCCTTTTCGCAGGACTTGCACACGCTGTTGCTGGTGGTTGAATCGGATACGCCGGAATTGACCAAATCGGCTACTAAACGATTGCTGCGCTTGCTCAGCGCCAACAAAGAGCATTTTAATTCGGCCTATATTCCCAACGACAACGAATTTTTCCGTCAGAACGGCCTGCTTTATCTCGATACCGACGAACTGCATAACTTATCCAACAATCTGTCGCTGGCCCAGCCGTTTATCGGCAGAATTGCCCAGGAACCGAATCTGACCGGCTTTTTCTCGATTTTTGAAGACGCCCTGACCAACACCGACAAGACTCAGGATGTGCCTATTGATTTCATTTCGCTAGTTGATAAGGTGGCGCTGGCCTTGCATAAAACGATCAATGGCGAAAACGCGTTGATGTCATGGGAGTCGATGATTGCGGAAAAGAAAACCGATTCCAACAGCGGCTTTATTATCGTCGCGCCCAAGTTTGATTTTACGCAAATCCGTCCAGCGGAAAATGCGATTGATTCGATCCGTAAAGCGGTTGACCAAATCCAGGACCCCAACCTGCCTGCGGTTAAAGTTTGGGTTACCGGCGAAGTCGGTCTTGAAGACGATGAGTTGTCAGGCATGAGTACCGGCACATTTACCGCCAGCATTTTCTCCATTGTGTTGGTGTTGTTTATATTGTTGGTCGCCTATCGTTCCATTTTGCTCACCTTGGCCACGTTGATGACGCTGGCTTTGGGCATGCTTTTTTGCGGAGCGTTCGCGGCTTTTTCGGTAAAAGAATTAAACCTGATTTCAGTGGCTTTTGCGGTATCCAATATCGGCTTGGGCGTGGAATATGCGATCCATTTTTGTCTGCGCTATCGCGACAATCTGATTCATCACATTCATAAAGAGCTGGCGCTACGCAGCACATTAATGAGCACGGCGCCATCGTTATTACTGTGTGCGGGAACCACGTCGATCGGGCTTTATGCTTTTATACCGACCGATTACAAAGGCGTATCCGAACTTGGCCTGCTGGCGGGCACCAGTCTGTTTATCTGCCTGTTAATTACCTTGATTGTCCTGCCGGCGCTGTTGAAAATCATGCCTGCTCCGGCAAAGTCCCAGATTAACGGAACGCGGAACGGACTTGAGAAATTGTCGAAAAAACTGGCGATCTTGCCGCTGCATTATGCCAAACCGATTTCCATCGCAACCTTTGCCATCGCCGTTATTTCCATCGTTTTGACCTTCAACGTGAAGACTGACTTCAATCCGATTAACCTTCGCGACCCTAACACCGAATCGGTTATTGCGTTTAAAAATCTGATGAAAGACAAGGAAACCACGCCGATGACCTTGACCGTTCTGGCCAAGGATGAGAACAACGCCAAAGCCTTGGAGCAAAAGCTTTCGGCCTTGGCTTCGGTCGATAAAACCGTCAGTCTTTTCGATTTTGAACCCACCGGGCAGGGCGACAAACTGGCCGTGATAGAGGAAATGGGCTTGATGCTGGGGGCGCAAACGCAAAATTTTCCCGCGCTCAAAAACGATACCGATCCTGTACCCGGCATTAAGCGCCTGATAAAAGCGGTCGACACTATCCTGCCTCAAAAAACCGATGCCCGTGAACGCACCGCGTTAAGCAATTTTAAAAAAGAATTGCAGGATATTTTGATCGAACTTGATGCGCGGCAGCAAACCAGTCGACGCCTGTTCATTGACAAAATCCAGACCACGCTGCTCGGTACCTTGCCGAGTCTCATGAACGAACTATCGGCCAGCTTCAATGCCAAGGAAGTCACTCTGGCCGACCTGCCTGCCGACATCAAGGACAAATGGCTGAGCAAGAACGGCTCGTACCGTATCCAGATATTTCCCAAGAAAGACCTGAACGATTTAACCAGCCTGGAAGAGTTTATTACCGAAGTGCAATCCGTCGCGCCTGAGACCACCGACTTGCCGATCATGTATTGGGAATCGATGAAGGAAGTTATCTCCGCTTTCCAGGAAGCCATTGTGATTGCGCTGGTCACTATCGCGCTGCTGTTGTTTGCGATCAGGCGCAATGTTCTCGATACCGCGTTGGTCATGACGCCGCTGATATTGGCCGGGCTGTTTACGATGGCGAGTGCGGTTCTGACTAATACGCCGATTAATTTCGCCAACATCATCGCCTTGCCGCTGTTACTGGGGCTAGGCGTCGATAACGGCATCCATATGGTTGAGAAGCTGCATCATTCTATGTCCGAAGAGCAGAATATCTATCAATCCAGCACGGCCAGGGCCATGTTTTACGGCGCGTTGACCACCGCCTCCAGTTTCGCCGGATTGGCGTTCTCGCCGCATCAGGGCATCGCCAGCATGGGTTTGATTATCACCATGGGCATATTCTGGATTATGGTTTGTACGTTTATTATTCTTCCGGCGCTGAGTAAATTGGTGTTGAGAGTTGAAGATAAATAGGCGGGATGCAACAAACATAGTTCACAGCATCAATCCGAAACGAACAGATACCCTGCCTTATCGGGGATATAGTATCTGCCGCGAACGACTTGCATGGATGCAGGAACGATTGCTGAGGCGGGACAATATCCACGGAGCAATACGCGGAAATCTCCGAAGATATTTACGATGAAATTGACAGCGTTGAATAGCCGGGTAAATATGTCAAACATCCTGAATACGGCGACATTACCTAATTTGACGGCTGCTTAATGATTCGCTTCTAAGCCGTTCACTCTTTTTTGTAAAGGATTATACGAGGTTAATGGTGTGCGCCGGGGAGAGAAGAGCAGGCGATCAAGCTCTGCTTTGACCACTTCGTAGCATTCACAGGCCCGTGTCTGCAATCCCCGCCTATCCAGTATCGTGATGCGTCCCCGGCGGTACTCAATCAATCCGGCTTGCTGCAATTTACCGGCCGCCTCTGTGACGCCTTCGCGGCGCACTCCGAGCATATTGGCGATCAATTCCTGAGTCGTCATCAACTCGTTCGAAGGGAGCCGGTCAAGGTTTAGCAACAGCCAGCGGCAAAGTTGCTGATCCACTAAATGATGCCGATTGCAGGCCGATGTCTGTGCAATCTGGGTCATCAGCCCCTGGGTATAACGCAGCAGCAACTCGTGCAGTGTTCCGCCGTCACATTCCTCGGAATAGTTGAATTCCTTCATAAATTGATGCGCCCGTAGCCGGTAAGCTAAACCGGTGCTGCGCACAACGGCTCGATATGGCATAGACCCACCGCCCATGAACAGGGAAACGCCGATCATGCCATCGTTGCCGACCATGGCGACTTCGCCGGGCGCACCATTCTGCATTACATAAAGCAGCGATACGATGCAGGTCGTCGGGAAATAAGCGTAACGTAAATCTTTTCCGGGTTCGCAAAGAACATCACCGAGTCTGATTTCGACTGGTTCCAGGTGATAGGAAAGGCGTTCGTATTCGTCAGTAGGCAGGGAGCCAAGAAGATGGTTGTGCCAGGGGCTTTGAAGGTCGGTCATAAAACAACGTCCCTATTTGTGGGTTAAGATTGAATAGCGCTATTAACTTAAAAAATCGGTTGGTGTTGTGCGTGTGACTGTCTATAGAATAAAGAGTTCAGTTTCTTCAATCAATAGGTGGCATTACTATCAGTGAATCCTTACATCAGTTTTATCAGCGCCATGAGCGGTAACTTTCTTGAACCGCGAACGCTGATTTGAAGCACCTGATGTTTGTGATATTAGATTCGTTATCTAACAGATCGGTTTCCCTGATTGAATGGCGGCCTTGTTGTCGCGGGCTGAAACTAGAAGCGACAGTGGTTTTATGTTCGGTACCGTACAGACCGAACTTGCTGTAGCGGTTAGTCTGTTCGTTAATGGATCAGATCGAGCCACAAAGCGTTAAGATCAGGCGAGCATCATGAGCGCGCACCTCGTTCGCCGCAGCAATATCTTGCTGCGGTTCTCTTTTAACCGGCCGCCGATAAAAATGTTTTTAATATCACCCCCATGCGCCACTCGCACGCCCTTAACAGGGAAGTAAAAATCAGAGAAAACCAAACCATGCTAACAGAGACTATTTTACATAGCAGTCCAGATTCCGATTACACCAGCCCCGCCCATTTTTTAACTTCTCCAACAACGTTGGACACCGCTATTGACCGAGCCAGGGTGCAACTCCTCGGTCTGCAAAACGAGGAAGGTTATTGGGTATTCGAACTCGAAGCGGATTGCACTATCCCCGCCGAATACATCCTGATGATGCATTACATGGATGAAATTAACCAAGCACTCCAGGCCAAGATCGCCAATTTTCTTCGCGCACAACAAAGCGTGGACGGCAGTTATCCTCTTTTTAAAGGCGGTCCTGGCGACATCAGTTGCACAGTTAAGGCTTATTACGCGATGAAATTGGCCGGCGATTCTACCGATGCGGCGCATATGCTCAAGGCCCGCGCGTGGATACTGGCCCAGGGCGGCGCGGCCAAGGCCAATGTGCTGACTCGCATCACGCTGGCTACGTTCGAGCAGATTCCCTGGCGCGGCGTGCCTTTCATTCCGGTGGAAATCATGCTGTTACCCAAGTGGTTCCCGTTTCATCTGGACAAGGTATCCTACTGGTCGCGTACCGTTATGGTTCCCATGTTCATTCTCTGCACTTACAAGGTCAAGGCCCGTAATCCCCAGAAAATGGGTATCGCTGAACTGTTCGTGACTCCGCCGGATAAAGAAAAGAATTACTTCTCCCATGTCAAAACGCCCTTAGGCAAGGCCATACTGGTGCTTGATCGATTGGGTCGGCTGATGGAACCGCTGATTCCCGGTGTTGTCCGCCGGAAGGCTACCGCCAAGGCGCGCGACTGGTTCATGGCAAGATTGAATGGCTACGATGGTCTGGGGGCTATTTTCACGGCCATGGTCAATGCGTATGAAGCCATGGACTGTCTGGGTATCCCTGCCGACAATGAACAGCGGCGGATCGCGAGGGAGTCTATCGACCGCCTGCTGGTTATCAAAGGTGATATGGCCTACTGCCAACCTTGCGTTTCCCCGATCTGGGACACCGGTTTGGTTGCTCTGACATTGCAGGAAACAGACCGTCGCCAACGCGATTCGCACACCCGGCAAGCTCTCAACTCTGCGTTGAATTGGCTGGCGGCTAAGCAGTTGAAGGACGAGCCGGGCGACTGGCGGAACCGGCGCCCCAATCTGCCGGGCGGCGGCTGGGCCTTCCAGTTCGGCAACAGCTATTACCCCGATGTCGACGATACCGCGGTGGTCGCATATGCGATGGTTCAGGCCGACGAACAACAGTTTGCCGAATCTATCGAACGGGCAGGCGTCTGGATTGCCGGAATGCAGTCGAGCAATGGCGGCTATGGCGCTTTTGATGTCGACAATACCTGTCACTATCTGAACCACATTCCGTTTTCCGACCACGGAGCCCTGATTGACCCGCCAACAGCTGACGTCAGCGCCCGCTGCATTATGTTGCTGGGCAAGCTTGTCAACCGTCATCCCGAATACAAGGCGGTCATCGACAATTGTATTAATTACTTGCGCAATGAGCAGGAAACGGATGGCTGTTGGTTCGGCCGCTGGGGCACCAATTACATTTACGGCACCTGGTCTGTATTGACCGGTTTTGAAGCCGCAGGTGTTCCCAAGCATGATCCTTGCATTCGCAAAGCCGTTGCTTGGCTTAAATCCAAACAACGCAACGACGGCGGGTGGGGAGAGGACAATGACAGCTATTACGACACCAGGAATCGCGGTGAATTCCATACCGGCACATCATTCCATACCGCGCTGGCATTGTTGGCATTATTGTCGGCTGGTGAAGCCGGCAGTCCTGAAGTCGAAGCCGGGGTCAATTATCTGCTGAAAAACCAGCAGTCTGACGGGTTTTGGAGTGACGAAAGCTTCAATGCGCCCGGCTTCCCCAAGGTGTTTTATCTGAAATACCACGGTTACGATAAATTCTTCCCGCTCTGGGCGTTAGGCCGCTACCGTAATGAGCGCCTCGCCGAGTGTAACTAGATCCGGTCGGCATCATTCAATTCCAGCGGTGTAGCGCTTATGTACGCTAGCGCACTGTGCGCGTCTGCGGAAAGGTATCTAATTAACGCCGATGGCTCTCAGAATCGGCTGTTTCCCCTCCCCAATAGACTCACCCGGATTTCGGTATAGAAAGTGGAAGTCGCTGCAATGTAATACCTAATTCATTGTAACGATTGTGTTCGGCATTTAACTCAAAGGATAACAAATCATGAAAAAAACAGACCTCCTCAGATCGTTTCAAATGATGCGCGGCATCGGTGTAAGCGCGGCTGTTGCAATCTTTATAGCCGGTTGTGCGAGCATTCCCGCACCCACAGAACAGATGGCCGTTTCCAAGGTCGCAGTCAGCAATGCAACCAGTGCTGGAGGCAATGAGTTTGCACCTCAGGCGCTTAAATCCGCGATGGAAAAAATGGATGCTGCCGAGCGGGCCATGACGGAGCAAGATTATTTGCGCGCCCGGCAATTGGCGGAACAAGCTCAGGTCGATGCTCAACTGGCTGCGGTAACGGCGCGTTCAGCCAAGGCACAGAAAGCAGCGCAAGAATTGCAGGAAGGTAACCGCGTGCTGCAACAAGAAATCGAACGTAACGCCCAATAATCATCAATGGAGCTCATTATGCAAAATAATAAATATTTCCCCATGACCCTGATCGCTGTCGCGATTGTTTCCGGTTGCAGTTCGATGCCGAAAAACTCATCCCTCACCGAAGCGCATAACAGTTACAACAATGCACGAACCAATCCCGAAGTCACGAATCTGGCAGCGGTCGAATTGAAAACAGCCGACGATTCCCTGAACAAGGCGGATTATGCCTTAAGCGAAGGTGAAAGCGATGATACCGTTGAGCATCTGGCCTACTTAGCCAAGCAGCAAGTGGCAATCGCCGAGGAAACCGCCAAGCGGAAAGCCGCTGAATCAGCGGTCGCCAACGCCGCCGCCAAACGCAACGCGGTCCGCCTTGATGCGAGAACGGCTGAAGCCGATGCGGCTAAACAGCAGGCGGCCTATGCGCAGCAAACCGTCGACCGTCAAGCTACCGAATTGGCGGTTGCCGGCGCCAATTCGGAGCGTGACCAAGCCATTATTGCTCAACAGGAAATGCTGCTCAAAGAGTTGAATGCCAAGAAAACCGAGCGCGGCCTGGTGATTACGCTAAGCGGCGACGTATTGTTTCGCACCAACAAGGCGCAGCTGCAAGCAGGCGGTCTGCGTAATGTGCAAAAATTGGCTGACTTCCTCAATCAATACCCGCAATACAAGGTGTTGGTTGAAGGTCACACCGATAGCATCGGCAGTAACAGCGCCAATCAGGCGCTGTCTGACCGACGCGCCTATGCCGTGCGGACGGCTTTGAACGACATGGGGATCAGCGGTGACCGCATCAGGACGCGCGGTTATGCCGATGCGTATCCGGTTGCGGGCAACAACACGGCGGCCGGTCGGCAATTGAACCGCCGCGTGGAAATAATCCTCTCCGACGCAAACGGCGACATTGTCCCACGTTAGGTATATTGACCATCCGGCGATGACGTTTTTGTGTTCGATACCGTACAGACTTTGTTCAATCTTGCCCATAAACTTTTATTTGATTTAACTTGAAGGATAACTCCGATGAATATTGCAATCGAACCCTTACTGGCATTGGTAATAGGCATATTAATTTTGCTGGTTCCGAGGTTTTTAAATTATTTCGTAGCCGTGTATTTAATCGTTGTAGGTATTTTGGGGTTAACGCACCATACCCTTACGTGAATGGTGATCTCACGGTCTCAGGCCGCGCCGTTTAGTCACGTTCTTTTTCAAACAGGAGCACTATCATGTCAATTGGCACAATCTTACTCATCATTCTTATTCTTATGCTTGTTGGCGTCCTGCCAACCTGGCCACATAGCCGGCAGTGGGGTTATGGTCCCACCGGTGGATTTGGGCTGGTGCTGATCATCTTACTGGTGTTGGTGTTATTGGGCATCATCTAGCCCCTGAGAAAATACTTAATCTATGTGCGCTGCCGTACCGACCCCATTCAGTTTTACATGTATTGTTTTAATGGAGCGTTGGAAAACATCATTCCACGTTTCAATTTGAACTAACACATCAGGAGACAGTCATGAACAAAGATCAAATAAAAGGCCGAGTCGAAGAAGCTAAAGGTAAAGTCAAGGAAGCCGCCGGCGTGTTGCTGGACGACGAGGGTATGGAGGTGGAAGGAAATATCCAAAAGGTCGTCGGCAAGGTCCAGAAGGGCTTTGGTGATCTCAAGGAAGATATCAAGGATAAACTTGACGATTAATACGAGAGCTGCTGCGTTGTACAGCCAAGTTGGACTGCTGTACGACTGCAACGGGATGCTATTTTAATAGGAGATGAACTTGAACTTGCCGTTGATTGGGCGAGCATCGCTTTGACTTTCGGCAATACTTCATCTGTTTGTCTGTGCGTTATATCGCCGTCAATTGACGGCCTCTTACGGAGAAGAACAAATGTTAGAAACTCTTGCAATCCTCTTAGTCATCCTCTGGATACTGGGTTTGGTCTCCTCATACACACTGGGGGGATTTATTCACATTCTGTTGGTTATCGCGATTATCGTGATCGTGTTGCGCGTCATTCAAGGCCGACGTGTCCTGTAACCATACTGGATGAATTTATGCCGCATGGTGTCGGCCTGAGCGATTCCGCTAGGCTCAGACGGTCTGGAGTACGCATCAAACCGTTCCCATGCTTCAGAGAGTGTGAAAGTATCGTGTAAACCGACTCAAAAATATTTTTATATTTTTTTATGGATTGCTTTTTAAAGAAGCGATGGAGTGCAAATCCAGGTTTGCACTCCACATTCTTAACACTTTGACACTCTCTTCAGTTTGGGAACCGGCACATTGGAAGCAACCGGTTTTATAGTAAGCGCCGCTTACTTAAGGGCATCATATATATTTAGGAGAGACAAGATGGGCGCAGTCAAGATTATGGCAATCGTACTGATTATAGCCGGCCTGTTAGGGCTGGTGTACGGTCAATTCAGCTACACACGGGAAACGCAGGAAGCCAAGTTAGGCCCGTTAGAGCTGACGGTTAAAGACACTGAGACAGTCAATGTTCAGGTCTGGGCCGGTGTGACGGCGGTAGCGGCAGGCGGCGCACTCCTGCTTTTTGCGAGCAGGAAGAGCTAGAGCTGAAGAGGCTGTAACACATCTGAAAGCCGCGCAATAACTTTAGCGTCACAAGGGGCGGCGGCAAATATAGCCCGCCGTTCAATGATCTCAGATATGGCAAGACCACGTTAGATGCCGACAGATCATCATCGCTCTTTAAGTCATGTCGATGTGCTGGTGAAACCAGCGTGAACAGCGTTGTTCAACTTAACTCCAGACAAAAAGTTACGGTTATGTACGGCAACGTACAGAAAAATATTGGCAATTTTATATTATTAACTGACTAAAAATAGTAGCTATTCAATAATAGCATCTGGGTTCCAGGTGAGCCGTTTTACGAAAGCGTTGAAAGATTTAACTATCCTCCTCCATTAGGAACTCTATGATGCCCCCATTAAAGATCAGGAGGGCATTTTTTTTGTCCAATTGATTAGCTGTGTTGCGGGCTGTGGAGAATTGATTCGGATACCGAAACAGGCAATACAATGAGGGAGGTTGAAAAGCAATGCTATTGCCTCGATCTTCGGCACACACCCGTTGCATTGGAAGCCGCCATCGGATGGGATTGATATTCGGGCGCTTGACCTGCTACACCGGGCTGAAAGTAGGATTTGATTATCCAGGCCAGCGGCAAAGCCGTGTATAAAGTTCGAGCCGAAGTTACAAGGTTCAGTGCGATTTTCAAGGGTGTAGTTTCGGTCGCATCAAGCTTATTGATAGTGCCGCGGACTTTGGATGTCCGACGCTTGGTGAGTTCGCCAATAATAAATCCTATGCCGCCCGCCAGCAGCAAAGTAGCTGGAGCGGTCATCTGTTGATGTATCTTCCGAATCAATATAGTGGTGCGGATACCGATCTTTTGTTGACGATCCAACACCTGTCGTTCGGCATCCTTGATTTGAGCCGTCAAAGACTTGGATTTACTCCGGTTTAAAAGGTAGGCCGCCTTCATGATTTTTCCTTGTCATGCGGCTCTGGGGATAAGAGCCTAAGACTGCGGAGAGTTGCGGGAAATTGTAGATAATGGCTTTTGCGGCGTATCACGCCGCATAGAAGCAGTGCTAGCAGTAAATTGAAAGCGACGGCAAGCAGTATCGCGCTACCCGCCGCCACACCGCCATGCTCGATTAGCCACAACACGGCGGCCGCGAGGAGTCCCAGCCACGCGCTGCTCAGCAAGAGGGCGACGATGATCCCCGCTACTATCATAGCCACCACGCTTTCCCCGGCCCGCCGCGTTTCCAGAGCGGCGAGCCGGAAGCGATCATGGCTTAGCCCAAGTAACTCCTGCCATAACGACTGGGCATCTTCCAGCACACCGGAATCTTTCCTCGGGTCGGCGCAGGTTGTAGTTTGTCCCGGAGTATCATTATTTACGGCATTCGTACCCATAATGTTTGCCGGTCTAACGACCGCTTAGCAGTCGGCTCAACAGAAAGCCTGCCGCTACTGCGATACCCATTGACGTTACCGGGTTGTTTTGAATATAACTGCGGCAATCGTTCATCATTTGCTGCTCGGCATTTTTCAGTTGCTCAGTTTTTTCGCCCAGTGCTTCTACTGCCTGGCTAGTCGCACCGGCTATCTTATCGACAACCTCATGTGCGGAATTGGATGCTTTGTCTATAGTTTCCATGATGTCTTCCTCTCAGTTTTGAACGGCTTGTCATTCGGGTTTACGGCGATTGTTTAACAGACGGCTCAGCAGAAAACCGCCCGCTACGGCGATACCTATTGAGGAGATGGGGTTGTCGCGGACATAACCGCGGCAATTTTTCATCAAGTGCTGCTCGGCATTTTGCAGTTGCTCACCTTTTTCGCCCAGTGCTTCGACGGCCTGATGGGTTGCGTTAGCAATATTATCGAAAGTTTCATGTGCCAGATTAGCTGCTTTGTCGGTGATTTCCATGATGGTTTCCTGATTTATTTGAGACGCATGTCATTCTTGACGGATTCCACGCCTTTGACGCTACGGGCAATTTCGACCGCTTTGTTAATATCGGCTTTGGAGTTCACGAAGCCGCTCAATTGAACGACGCCTTTGAAGGTTTCAACATTGATCTCACCCGATCTCAGGTTGGGCTCATCAAATAACATTGCTTTGACCTTGGTGGTGATGACGCTGTCGTCAACATATTCTCCGGTTCCCTCATGCTTTTCCGTCGATGCGCAACCTGCGGCAGTCAGTAACGTCAAGGCCAAAAGAAATGCGGAAAAAAATTTAATTAGGTATTTCATGATTGAATCTCCGGTTAATTGATAATTTCAGTAGGCTGAAGCAGCCCGATGAAAATCATCGAAAGGCTTCAGGGGCAAACGGTCTGCCGAGATAAGCTTTACTTACGATCAGATGCCGCTTCGGCAACCGATTACAGGCCTCGTGCCGAATGCTCGACAGAAACCTTAAAGATACTTTAGCCGAGAAATTTGCTGTAGTCGGTACG
Source organism: Methylobacter sp. Wu8 (assembly GCF_036440755.1). Taxonomy (NCBI): domain Bacteria; kingdom Pseudomonadati; phylum Pseudomonadota; class Gammaproteobacteria; order Methylococcales; family Methylococcaceae; genus Methylobacter; species Methylobacter sp. Wu8. Next base: position 28,441 of record NZ_JAZGVT010000038.1, read on the forward strand.
GTAGAGCACATACCGGAACTGTGGATACCACGCTGTAATAGGGAAACTATATTCCTTCAATTCGGAAATCAGGGGGGTATTCGTCTTTAGAATTGAAATGGTCCAGATCATCAATTGCCCCCATAAGCCGCAGTAAGGCAAGCAAGTGGCAAGGTCATGGCAGCCTGGCAGCGAGCGGTTTTATGTGCGTTACCGTACCGACGGCGTTAAATGTTGCGAGTAGACTGCTGCTTAGTGACTGAAACGACGAGCAACTGACTTGTCACAAAACAGATTCTTTGTCGATTTCATCGTCATTTAGTCTTCGGGTTTATTTTAGTTCTGTCAGGCTGTACTCAATTTCCTGCCGATGTATGGCATATGCACTTCCCGCCCAATTATCGTTCATTGTTTTCGTAGCCGAGCGGACTGCAAAAAAGGAGTAAAGCTTGACCGAGCGTGGTCAAAACAAGGGAGTACAGATGATTAAATTACGCGGACATAGACAGAAACCCAGGCTTGCCGCTCCGGGCGGTGAGGATGAACCCATCCGGTTTGAGTTATTTAGCAACGAACGTCTGGAACAGCATGCCGTTAGTTTAGCGAAAGCGCAAAAAGCCGAAGTTCATCCTGACGGACTCAAGCTGATGCCCAGGGTGCGAGAGAATTCCAGGGTGCTGTTTGATGCTTATCAAACTATAGGCAAGGCGGCGCGCGAACATCGGGCTATTACACCGGCCGCAGAATGGCTGTTAGACAATTTTCATGTGATTGAAGAGCAGATCAATGACATTAATCTCTATCTGCCCGAAAAATTTTACAAACAATTACCCAAGTTGACCGACGGCTTTCTTGCCGGTTATCCGCGCGTCTACGGCATTGCCTGGGCTCTGGTCGCTCATACCGATAGCCGATTTTCTCCTGAGCAGCTGGCTTGTTTCATGCGTGCGTATCAGCAAGTTCAACCGCTCAGCATCGGCGAGCTTTGGGCGCTGCCGATCTCGCTACGCATAGTGATGATCGAGAATTTGCGTCGACTGGCGTTGAAAATCATGCGTTCACAAGCAGGTCGGCAGTTGGCTGATGAGTTTATTGACCAGGCCGATCAGCCCGATTTTTCGCCGCGGACAGAGGTTTTGCCCGCCGAGCCTTTGCGCCAGGCCTTTGCGGTGCAGCTGGTACAACGCTTGCATGAGCCGCATCCGGGGACGCCGCCTGCACTCGATTTTTTGAATCGATGGCTGGGTGAACAGGGCGTCACGCTGGATGAAGTCGTGCATCGTGAACACGCCGTCCAGATTGCTGCAAACCTGACTGTACGCAATATTATTACCAGTATGCGCACCATCTCCGCGTTTGACTGGCCGCAATTCGTCGAAGATTCGAGTCTGGTGGATAAATGCCTGAGCACTCATCCGGTTTACAGCGCAATGGATTTTCTCACCCGTGACCGTTACCGTCATGCGATTGAAGATCTTGCCAAACGTTCGCCTTATTCCGAGGTGGAAATAGCGGCTAAAGTTATCGACAAGCTTGATCGTGCCGGTAAAGAATCCGGCGCTGACCAGAAAATACATGAACCAGGCTACTACTTGATCGGTCCCGGTCGGGGCGAGTTCGAACAAGAGGTCGGCTTTAATCCTACTTTCTATCAAAAGCTCCTGCGTGCTTATATCAAACATGCGACTTTTGCTTATCTTGGCAGCCTCGGGCTGTGTACGCTGATCTTGTTGGCGCTGCCTTTGGGCGCCGCTTTCGAGGCTGAACTGGGCGGTTTCTCTATCGCCCTGATTACACTGCTGGCTTTATTTCCCGCTTCGGACATTGCTACGGGCTTGGTCAATCGATTGGTCATTGCCGTGGTGCCGCCACGCCATTTACCCAGACTTGAACTGAAGGACGGCATCCCCGATACGTTACGCACTTTTGTGGTGGTGCCGACGATGTTTGTCAGCGAGCAGAACGTGAAAAAACAAATCGATGAAATGGAGGTTCACTATTTGTCCAACCCGGCCGGCGATGCCCGTTTTGCCCTGTTATCCGATTGGGTGGATGCGGATCAGGAAACCCTGCCGGAAGAGGCTTTGCTGCTCCGCGTCGCCATTGACGGGGTGGACGCACTTAACGCCAAGTACGGGGAGCAGCGTTTTTTCCTGTATCACCGCAAACGTGTCTGGAATCCAGGCGAGAACACATGGATGGGCTGGGAACGCAAGCGCGGCAAGCTGCATGAGTTTAATCGTCTGCTGCGCGGAGCACAGGATACGTCCTTTATGCCGACTCATGGACAGCCTGCGTTTGCTCCGCCGGATGTCCGTTATGTTATTACGCTGGATGCCGACACCAAACTGCCTATCGACTCCATTCGGCAATTGGTGGGTACGGCCGCCCATCCGCTCAATTGGCCGGTTCTGGACCCGGTTACGCGTTGCGTCGTCAGAGGCTACAGCATTCTCCAGCCTAGAGTCACGCCGACCCTGCCGCAAAGACGGGAACACTCGTTGTTTCACCAGCTTTTTTCCGGCGCGTGCGGCATGGACGCCTATTCGACCTCCGTGTCCGAAGTCTATCAGGATCTGTTTGAGCTGGGGTCGTACAGCGGCAAGGGTTTGTATGAGGTCGACACATTTGAAGCCGCTTTGGCCGGGCGCGTTCCTGAAAACACCTTGCTCAGTCATGATTTGTTCGAGAGTGTGTTCGCCCGCTGTGCGTTTGTCAGCGATATTGAGTTGTATGAAGAATTTCCATCCCATACGGAAGTCGCCGCGTCTCGCTCACACCGCTGGGCGCGCGGCGATTGGCAGCTATTGCCCTGGATTTTTGGTCCTCTCGGCAAAGGCATGCCGATGATTGGACGCTGGAAAATGCTGGATAATTTACGCCGGACTTTTTCAGCGCCGGGCGCATTTCTTACCCTGTTGGCGGCATGGACTATTCCGAATGCGCCGCAAGGGATGTTGATCGGAATAGTGTTGATAGCCTTAGCCGTTCCCGCCTTACTGGCTATCGCTGCCGGAATGCGGCTTCGCACCGATATTCCGCTGCGTAACCAGTTGCGCGTCACGGCAGAAAATGTATTTATGGGCTTGAGTCATAGCCTGATTACGTTAGCCATGCTGGCTCAACAGTCTTGGTTGATGACCGACGCGATCGTAAGCACCTTGGTACGGCTGTTTATCACCCGGCGGAAATTGCTCAGGTGGGTCACTGCGCTGCAAGCGAAGACATTGGCCGGGCATGCTTTGGGGAACCTTATTAGGCCGCTGGCTAGCGTGACTATCGTGGTCGTTTGCGCCGCTACGTTAGTGCTGCTGTTCAATTCCGCTTCGATAGCGGTTGCCGCGCCATTTTTGTTGTTGTGGTTACTGTCTCCTGTCATTGCCCATATCCTGAGTTTGCCGCCGAGACTGGACCCGGCTGAGTCATTACTGCCTGACGATGCGTTGCAGTTACGCCAAGTCGCCAGGCGTACCTGGCGATTTTTTACCACCTTCGTAACGGAGCGGGAAAATTATCTGCCGCCGGATAATTTTCAGGAAGATCCCGCTCCGGTGATTGCCCATCGCAGTTCGCCGACAAATTTCGGCCTCTATCTATTGTCCGTGCTTGCCGCGCATGATTTCGGCTGGCTGGGTCTGATCGATACGGTTGACCGGCTGGAAGCGACCTTGAACACGCTGAACAAGATGTCGCGACTGCATGGACATTTTTACAACTGGTATGACACGCAGACTCTGCACCCTCTGGAACCCCGATATGTATCGACCGTAGATAGCGGCAATTTGGCGGGACATTTACTGGTGCTTATCCAGGGATGTAAGGAGCTGACGCAACATCCGCATGCGGTTTCCGTCGTGTTAGACGGAATTGCCGATACACACAGACTGCTGTTGTCGGCGCTGGCCAAAATCAACGATGACCGGCGCATGCTGATAGTGACACAGGAGGATCTACAGAAAACTGCGGACAAACTGGGCGGTTTGTTGGCGTGTAACCCTGACAACCATGAAGACTGGCTGCGTTTGTGGCGGCAAATTACCCTGTGCGCCGACGGCCTGTTGGATCTGGCGCGGACTTACGCTGCCGAGCGCGGCGAACTGATGGATGACAGCGAAGTGTTGGCTTGGGCTACGCTGCTGCACGCTGACATTCATTCTCACGAGCGCGACATCGAAAACTTAGGCTCGTCGATACATTTTCGGCTTCCCCTTGGCGACCCTGCGCAAGCCGAAGCCCAATGCTGGACAGTATTGACCCGTCGGCTGGATGCGTTGGCGGAACAGGCGCATCAATTATTTGTCGAGATGGATTTCCGTTTCCTCTATGATCTGAACCGGCATTTGTTTTCATTGGGATACCGCGTTGACGACGGTATTATCGATGACAGCTATTACGATCTGCTCGCCTCGGAAGCGCGCCTGACCAGCTTAATCGCCATCGCCAAGCGGGAAGTGCCGAGCACGCACTGGTTTCACTTAGGACGTCGGGTGACACGCACCGCGAACGGCACGGTGTTGTTGTCCTGGTCCGGCTCGATGTTTGAATACCTGATGCCGTCGCTGGTGACGTATACGCCGCGCTACAGCCTGCTCGACCAGACTTGCCGCCTGTCCGTGCAAAGCCAGATTGAATACGGCAAGGAACGCAAGGTGCCGTGGGGTGTTTCCGAATCGGCGTTTAACGGCCGCGATCGTTGGTTTACTTATCAGTACTCCGCATTCGGCGTACCCGGTCTGGGCATGAAGCGGGGACTCGCCTTCGATTTGGTTATCGCTCCTTATGCCACCGCTTTGGCGGCGATGTACCACACTCATGCTGCTACGGTAAATTTTGAAAGCCTGGAAAAACTTGGCGCATTGGGTCGTTACGGCTTTTTCGAAGCGCTCGATTTCACCCCGATCCGGCTTGCCGAACATCAAAAAGTGGCGTTTGTGCGCTGCTATATGGCGCATCATCAAGGCATGTCGTTGGTGGCTTTGGCTAATGTCGTATACGATGGCGTCATGCGCCGCCGATTCCATAGCACACCGATCATTCAGGGAGCCGAAATGCTGCTGCAGGAGCGGGTTCCTCAAGGTGCTGACAGCGCCATTCCTGACTTCACCCAAGCCGAAGCCGAAGTAAAAGAAATAGTCCAGCCCGCAGTGCGCCGAGAACCTTCGCCGATGTCTCTTGTACCCTCGGCGCAGTTACTTTCCAATGGCCGGTACGCGGTGATGATCACCGCCGCCGGATCGGGTTACAGTGTTTGTGAAAAGCTGGCGGTAACCCGCTGGCGTGAAGATGTGACCCGCGACTGTTGGGGCAGTTATATCTATTTGCGCAATTTGGCAGACGGCAGGGTTTGGTCGGCAGGATACCAGCCGACGGCTGCGGTTCCCGATCGATACGAAGTGGTTTTTCTCGAAGACCGGGTGCGCATCTCCCGCGAAGACGGGACTATAGCCAGTCACCTGGAAATCATTGTGTCACCGGAAGATGACGCGGAAATCAGGTGTTTGAGTTTGACCAATAACGGCTCGCATACACAGGAAATAGAGGTGACCTCCTATTCGGAAATTGTATTGGCGCCGCCTACGGCTGATAGCGCTCATCCCGCATTTTCAAATTTATTCATACAGACCGAATTTCTGCCGCAGGCATGCGGATTGATCGCGCAACGGCGGCCTCGGGCAGGCAACGATCCGCGAATTTGGGCGGCTCATGTGCTGGCGTGTAACGACCTCGGTGCAGGATTGCAATATGAAACCGACCGGGTAAAATTTTGCGGCCGCGGGCAAACGCTACGCGCGCCTGCCGCGGTGGTTGATGGCCGCCCGCTCAGCAATACGGTCGGCGCGGTGCTCGATCCGATTTTCAGTCTGCGTACACGGGTCGGCATCGAACCGGGCGCGACGGTTCATCTGACATTTACCACCTTGGTCGCCCCGTCGCGGGAGGTGGTTGAAGATTTAGCCGATAAGTATCACAACGCGGCTACGTTTAACCGGGTTTCCGATCTTGCCTGGACGCATGCGCAAATCCAATTACGTCATCTACGCATCAAGCCTGATGAGGCCCAGTTATTTCAATCCTTGGCTAATCGATTGCTCTACGCCGATTCTTCACTGCGGGCGAGCGGCAAGCTGATGCAACTGAACACATTAAATGTTACCGGTTTATGGCGGCTTAGTATTTCCGGTGATCGTCCGATTGTATTGCTGCGGTTAGCGTCGATAGAAGACAGGGCTATTGCCGATCAGTTATTGCGCGCCCATGAATATTGGCGCATGAAATGTCTGTCCGTCGATTTGGTGATTTTGAATGAAAAAGAAATTACCTATAGCAATGAGTTGCAGACCTTATTGGAAGGCATGGTTCGGGAAAATCAAGCCTTTACAGCGCTTCACGAGTACGGTGGGTATGGCGATATTTTTGTGCTGCGCGCCGATCAGCTCACGGAGGAGGAGAGCGTGCTGTTGCAAACCTCGGCCCGCGCCGTGCTGTTGAGCACTCGCGGCACCTTGGCTGAGCAATTGACGCGGCATCCGAAGCCTACGCCGGATTTTATCCAAGCCAAAGTCTTGTCTGCGCCCGATGTTGACAGGAATGAGCCGTTAATCGCCACTGCGGATCTCGAATATTTCAACGGCTTGGGCGGATTTGCCGACGACGGGCGCGAATATGTGATCGTGCTGGGCAAAGGGCAATGGACGCCGGCGCCCTGGATTAACGTGATCGCCAATGCTGAATTCGGGTTTACTGTTTCTGAACTGGGCGGCGGTTGCACCTGGAGCCTGAACAGCCGCATGAACCAGTTGACGCCTTGGTCGAACGATCCGGTCAGCGATCCTCCCGGCGAAGTATTTTATATACAGGACGACGAGACAGGCGATTTGTGGACGCCGACGGCGTTGCCGATTCGAGTCGATAACGCCGGCTATGTGATTCGGCACGGCCAGGGTTACAGCCGTTTCGAGCATGCTTCTCACGGGATTCACAGTGAGCTGCTGCAATTTGTAAGCTCGGACGATCCGGTCAAGATTTCAACGTTAACCTTGAAAAACAATTCAGGCCGCCCGCGCAAACTGTCGGTTACAGCCTATGTTGAATGGGTGCTAGGCGCATCCCGCACCAACACTGCGCCTTATATTGTGACCGAGTTGGATCAGGCGACCGGAGCCTTGTTTGCTTACAACCATTTGGATATGGATTTCGGTCGGCGCATTGCTTTTGTCGACCTTGCCGGCCTACAAACGGCCTGGACTTGTAATCGGACTGAATTTATCGGCCGTAACGGCAGCTTGGATGCGCCGGTAGCCTTGACTCGGTCCAGGCCGCTTAAAAATCGCGTTGGAGCGGGGCTTGATCCTTGCGCCGCAATGACGGCACAGGTAGAACTTGCAATCGATCAAAGCATCGAGATTGTGTTCCTGTTCGGGCAGGGCAGCGACCGCGAACATGCCGGTGAGTTGGTCAAACGTTATCGGGCTGCTGACATTCAACAAACCTTCACCGGCGTGAAACAATCTTGGGACAAGACGCTCAGGAAGATTCAGGTGAAAACACCGGACAGAGGTCTGGACTTGATGTTGAACGGTTGGCTGCTGTATCAAACCCTGAGCTGTCGAATGTGGGCGCGAGCCGCATTTTATCAGGCGGGTGGAGCTTTCGGTTTTCGCGATCAATTACAGGACTGCATGGCGCTTGCGGTAGCCCGGCCCGATCTTGCCCGCGCTCATATCCTCCGTGCGGCGACGCATCAGTTTGTCGAGGGCGATGTGCAGCATTGGTGGCACCCGCCTTCCAATCGCGGCGTGCGCACCCATTTTTCCGATGACCTTATCTGGCTGCCGTATGTGGTGTCCCACTATGTCAAAGTGAGCGGCGACAGGGCTGTGCTCGACGAAATAACGCCGTTCCTGGCAGGGCCTGTGCTTGAACCGGAACAGGAAGACGCCTATTTCGAGCCGACTCCATCGGAGCAACAAGCCAGCCTGTTTGAGCACTGTGCGCGAACGCTGGATTTAAGTTTAAAAACCGGCGCACATGGCTTGCCGTTGATGGGCAGCGGCGACTGGAACGACGGCATGAACCGGGTGGGGCATTTGGGCAAAGGCGAGAGCGTTTGGCTTGCCTGGTTCCTGATCGCTACGTTGTCGGAATTTGCCGATGTGGCGGAATTGCGCGGAGATGCCGAGCGCGCGGTACGTTGGCGCGAACACGTAATCAAGCTAAAAATCGCCGTCGAAGCTGAAGGCTGGGATGTGTCCTGGTACCGGCGCGCCTATTACGATGACGGGACGCCGCTTGGGTCCGCTGCCAACGCCGAGTGCCGCATCGATTCGCTGGCTCAAAGTTGGGGGGTTATTTCCGGCGCCGCCGACCCAGAGCGGGCGCGGCAAGCGATGAATTCGGCCAGGGAGTATCTGATACGGTATGGCGACGACCTGGTGTTGCTGTTTACGCCGCCCTTCGATAAAACCCTGCTGGATCCCGGTTACATCAAAGGCTATTTGCCGGGGGTACGGGAAAACGGCGGGCAATACACCCATGCGGCGGTCTGGTGCGTTATCGCCTATGCGATGCTCGGAGACGGCGATCAGGCAGTCGATCTTCTGCATATGCTGAACCCTATCAATCGCACCGCTAACCGGGCCGGCGTCTATGCCTACAAAGTCGAGCCTTATGTGATAGCGGCGGATATTTATGCCGTACCTCCGCATGTGCGGCGCGGCGGTTGGACCTGGTACACCGGCGCTGCGGGATGGTTTTACCGTGCGGGTATTGAATGGCTGTTGGGTTTGAATATCCGCGCCGGCAAAATGCATTTCAATCCTTGCATTCCGCGTGACTGGCGCAGTTACAGCTTAAGTTATCAACACGAAGAAACTCATTACGACATTACCGTCAACAATCCTGACGGCGTATCGAAGGGTATCGTATTGATCGAGTTGGACGGCGTTGCGCAAACAGCGAGTGACGGTATTCCGCTGTTGCACGACGGACAAAATCATCAGGTGTTGGTGGTCATGGGCTAGTTCTCGTTACCGCGCACAGCGTGGCGACGAGGGAATTTATCTTGAATTAATGCTTCGCAGTGATGGATACTAACAGCACCCCATTTTGATAGACTGAATATCGTTTATTGGGGCTGCTGATAAGCTGAATTTGTACTTAATTTTGATTCCAACGCGTAATGGTTTTTACTTTGAAAAATATCGCAAGCGTCCGCTTTTTAGTTTCTTTGTTACTGCTGTGGATGTGTGCAGCCGATGTTTACAGTGATGCGAGTCATCTAATATCGTGCGGATCCTTCTATAGAACATTGAACGACTTGAACTTGCAGCGGCCGCCAAGGCGGGTGCTGCTTGTGCCTTTACTGAGCCGGGATCCGCACACGACTGAAAGTCCAAGGTGGTCCGAACAGCCTGCCCGCACTCTGGAAGCGTTTTACCGGAACCGGTTCAATGCCAACGTTACGCAACTGCGCGACGTCTGGAGCTGGACGGATTATTTTCAACAGGTCGATCAAATAGTGAGGCATTCGCCGCCTTTCGACCGGGTTATGTTCATCAGTCACGGCGGTTTCGACGGTCCGGTGCTCAAAAATGCCGTGTTTTGGCAAAACTTTAAAGTAACGGGGAACAAAGGTGAGTTAGTTCAGCTTTCCGAGGCGCAACCGGGACTTGAGAATGAGTTGTCCATCACCTACGATGTCGAAAAAAACCGCGTATTCAGCAACTATATGGTCACGCGCTGGCCGGAGTTGGCGCCGATGAAATCGTCCGACATCCTGCGCCAGCTTAAAGGGCTGGAAAAACAGATACAGCCGCTGGATAACGCCTGTTTTCAACTTTATTGCTCGCCGGAGCGACTGGCTACAAGCCCGGAAGAGCAGCGCGGATACCGGCTTGAGCTCTGCGAACAAGTTTGCCGCGAACCTCTGTTCGATCAAAAGACATCTGTTGAAATATCCCCGGAACGGTTCTTTCATTTCACAAAATCCCTGAGTTCTCTGGTAACGGCAGACGGCCTGATTTTTTTCGGTTCCTGCAATCCGGGCAGTGCGGCGCCGGAAAAAGCACTGGAGCCGGATAAAACCGAGTTGTTGATCAACTCGACTCTGGGTGGCGGGCCGCACAAGAGTTACGTGCATTTGATTAGTGCAGTGACCGATCGGCTTACCGCCGGCCCGATAGGGCAAAGCAGCGCCGACGACATTGTAAATCGAATTATCATGTTTGAAACCGGCCGCCCGCAACGCAATTTATGCATCGTCGCTCCTTCTGGAGCTAAGTAATCTTAGAAAGCCACCGATTCCGGTGCGAGAGGTTGCACGCCAAGTTTTGGGCGGAATTATGAATAAACGCATCAAAGGATTTTTCCTGGCATCGATGCTGATCGGAACAACGGTCTGGGGCGTGTTGGCTGTATATTACGGCGACTCCCGGACAGGGTTGGCCCAAACCTGTGTGGCTGCGGCATTCGGTCTGTTTGGCTTTGCGGTATTAACAGGGGTTTTATGGTTTCGTTGGCGCATTCAATGGGTTACGGGACATCTAGTCGTGTTTATCGGCATCCTGGTTTGGTGGTTAGGGATTACGCCTTCGAATGATCGAGTTTGGCAAAAGGATGTCAGTCAACTTCCCTACGCCACTTTTGATCGGGACATCGTCACGGTACACAATATTCGCAACTTTAATTACCGGACTGAATTTGATTATCAACCGGCTTATTACGATAAATCCTATGATGTAAGCAAGCTTGATGGCGTGGATCTATTCGCCTTTTATTGGATGGGGCCTGCCATTGCGCATACGATCATAAGTTTTAATTTCGGTGAGCAGGGTCATCTGGCTGTTTCGATTGAAACCCGCAAAGAGCTGAATGAGGAATATTCGACAATTAAGGGATTTTTCCGCCAATACGAGCTTATTTACGTCGCAGCCGACGAGCGCGATGTCATCCGCTTGCGCAGCAACTATCGCAAGAATACTCCCGAAGCGGGGTATCTTTACCGAATAAAAGGCTCGCAGAAAGACGGGCAACGCTTGTTTTTGGATTACCTGAAAAAGATCAACGAATTGCACGAAAAGCCTCGGTTTTATAATAGCTTGCTGGATAATTGCACCACGGCGATTTGGGTTCGTTCATCGGTCACCACTGAACATTTACCCTTTTCCTGGAAAATTCTGCTGAGCGGCTACCTGCCGGAATATCTCTATGAGTCGAAGCTGCTTGAGCAGCAGCTTCCTTTATCTGAATTGCAGCGGCAGGCTTATATCAACCGCTTGGCTCAGGCAGCAGATCAGGCGACTGACTTTTCCGAGCGAATACGCCTGATTCATACGCCGCGCCAGTAACGAGGTTTTTTGACTTTAGGCCGACGCAGCAAAGAGTTACTCCTGGGGCCAGTAGAATGACAGCGAGGTTGCCCTGTTATTGCCTATCCTGGCCTTTTGCCGCATGACTTTCCCGTCTTTCTCAGCGGTAACGATGTAATTGCCTGGTTTGAGCCGGGCAAAAAGATAAGGTCCGTCAGTTACGGTTTCAACAAGCACGTTACCCTTTGCATCGGCAATTCGAACATTGAGGCCGGCAGCAAATTCGCCTGACCCTTTAGCGGCAAACAACAGGTTCAAATTGTAATCGCCTTTAATGGTTTTCATGGCATTACGTTCGTCCTCACCAATGCCGCCGCTTACGAATGTAACATCGCCTTGTGTCTGCGGGTTGAGCGGATATTCATCGGCAAAGGCATGCAGGCTGAACAGGAAACATGGAAGGATCAATGTATAGCGTAATTTTTTCATAAATAATTTTCCTTGAAAGTTGGAAGGTTCAGTACATATTTACAGTGCGCGTATCCCAGCCTGGGCCATTATACGGATGACCGGCATCGGCGGCAGCCTAAGCCTAGCCCAGAATACGCTCGTAGGTTTCATTATTAATCCGATAACACTCGCAAGAAGCGTCTTCCAGACCGACACGGTCGAGAATCGTGATATCCCCACGTTGGTAGTTTATGAGCTTTTGCTTCTGTAGTGAGTTTGCCGCTTTGGTGATGCCGACGCGCCGTACACCCAGCAAATGGGCCATCAGTGTGTGCGTGGCATGGAAGCTGTCGGATTGCACTCTGTCCTGAGCCATCAACAGCCAGCGGGCGAGGCGCTCCTTCACCAGATGGAACCGGGTACAGACGGCCCTTTGCGCGAGTTGACTCATCGATACATAGAGATAATGTTTCAACTTTAGCTGTAGCGCGGGGCTCTGTTCGAGTTCGCGTAGAAACGATGTCGCCGTTATGCGTAGCGCTGGGCCGGCTCCCTGAACCATAGCGTGAAACGGCGCAACATCGACTCCCAGCATCAGGCTAATTCCGAACATGCCTTCATTCCCGATCAGCCCCATTTCCAAGTTTTCGCCGCTATTGAGGGGAGCCATCAAGGAAACGAAGCTTCCGGTCGGAAAGTAAACATACGGAATTATGTCTCCCGCGAGGTAGAGCTCCTCGGCAAAAACGAGATCGATTTGTTCGCAATGTGCGAGCAGCTGTTCTCTATCCTTGCGGGGCAGGGCAGCCAGAAGACGATTATTAGTAGGCGCAACTTGGTTGGACACGGATGCTCTTCTCCTGAGATATTTGGTGGAAACCGACAGGCGGTACAAAAATTCAGGACAATGGTAATAGCGAAGTCGGCGGTGACTAGGGAGGATGGCTCCACTAATCGGGAAACCAATCTAACTCAGACGCTTTCTGTCGTCTGTGCGTTAGCACACGTACAGTCGTTTGACCGGGAAAGCCTGGATTGAGGAGCGAAGTTTTTAGTATAGTACTCTCCCTATTTCAGACCACGGCTTAAGATAGAAAATCTTATCGAGAGGCAAAATGAAATATGGCCAAGGTACGAAAAATCATACAACGGAATTTAAGGCTACTGCATTTCCATTATGCGATTATTTGTAGAACAAAATCGGACCAATTAGAAATAATTGCTATCATGCATTTAAGAAAAAATTATTGGCAATCTCGGACATAGCAAGTACTGTAGGATTGGCCGACGAAGAAAACCCATCGCACACTAATCAAATAATCATGGAAGCACAAAAATCATTCGTCAGCTGGTTTAGGGACTCATCTCCCTACATCCATGCCCACCGCAATAAAACCTTCGTTATCTCATTCGGCGGCGAAGCGGTGCTGGCTGACGATTTCGAACACCATGTCCATGATTTCGCCTTGCTCAGCAGTCTGGGCATACGCCTGGTTTTGGTTCACGGCATACGCCCGCAGATTGACCAGCGGCTCGTCAAACTCGACGTTCCGGCCCGCTTTCACAATAACCTCCGCATCACCGACGATGTGGCGCTGCAATGCGTCAAGGAGGCCGCCGGATTGGTTCGCGTGGAGATTGAAGCCTTGTTATCGATGGGGCTGGCCAACTCGCCGATGGCTGGGGCGAAAATCAAGGTGGCTTCAGGCAATTTTGTCGTCGCCAAGCCGATAGGCGTGATTGACGGCATCGACTATTGCCACACCGGCGAAGTTCGCCGCATCGACAGCGCGGCCATTCATCAGCAACTCGATCAGAACAATGTGGTGTTGATTTCGCCGGTCGGTTATTCGCCGAGCGGGGAGGTTTTTAATCTGTCGGCCGAACAAGTCGCCACGGCGGTTTCGATTGCGTTAAAAGCGGAAAAGCTGGTTTTATTGACCGAGCAAAGTTGCCGCAATCCCGATAGCGGCGAACAAATCCAGCAAATGACCACCGCTGAAGCGGGCGCCTTTTTGCAGCAACATTCAGACATATCCACCAGCATCAGTTTGCCGCTCAAAGCCGCGATGCAAAGCTGCCAATCCGGCATCGACCGCGTGCATTTGATCGACAGAACGATAGACGGCGCGCTGTTGCTTGAATTATTCAGCCGTGACGGCGTCGGTACGCTGGTCAGCTCAACCGCTTTTGAAGAATTGCGCCCGGCCGCGCTGAACGACATCGGCGGTATTCTGGAGTTAATCAAGCCGCTGGAGCAGCAAGGCAAGTTGGCCAAACGCTCCAGGGAAAAAATTGAAATGGAAATAGCCGATTATATAGTTATCGAGCGCGACGGCCTGATTATCGGCTGTACCGCTCTGCACCCCGATGTGCAAAACCGGTTCGGCGCGATTGCCTGTCTGGCGGTGCATCCTGATTATCAAGGTTCGGCCAGGGGCAATCGGATGCTTGAATATGTCTATCGTAAAGCCGGAGAACTTAAGCTTAAAAAATTGTTCGTGTTGTCCACGCAAACCATGCATTGGTTTATTGACCGGGGATTTTTATCGTCATCGATCGCTGATCTGCCCGATCCGCTCAAGGCGTTGTATAACCCGCAACGTAACTCTAAAGTCCTCTGTAAAGACCTTACATAGTATTTGCCGATGACCGATAGTCCCGCCTGCATATCCATTCTGCAATTATCAGACCTGCATATTCTGGCGGAACCGCAAGATAAAATGCTGGGAATTAATACCGAGCATTATTTTCAGGCCTGTCTTGAGCAGGCGGTTCGACTCCGCTCACGACAGCCCGTTCGGCCAGGCTCACGACAGGTCGTTCGACAAAGCTCACGACAGGCTTTTGATGAACAACAGCATTTCGATTTGATTCTGCTGACCGGCGATTTGGCGCAGGATCCTTGCCCTGCCAGTTACCGGCGCATCTTAAGCAGCCTTGAAGCCTATGAAACGTCATGTGTTTGTTTGCCCGGCAATCATGATGATTATGAGTTGATGCAGCAGGTGTTTAATACCGACAGGATTAACTGCCGCAAACAGGTTTTACTGGATAACTGGCAGGTGATAAGCCTGAACAGTCAGATACCTGGAAAGCCGGGAGGTCGTTTGTCGAATGAGGAGTTGGGATTTCTTGAAAACTGCCTAACCGAAAAACCGGATCACCATGCACTTATCGCCGTCCATCATCATTGTCTCGAGACCAATAGCCCGTGGATGGACACCATGATCATAGAAAACAGGCAGGCGTTGTTGGCGATAGCAGGCAAATATCCGCAAGTCAAGGCGATAACCACCGGCCATATTCATCAAGTCATGGATATAAAGACGGCAAGCTTCCGCGTATTCGGCGTACCTTCAACCTGCTTTCAATTTGTGCCAGAAAGCACCGAATTCGGTGTGAACGACACGGCTCCGGGTTATCGATTAATAGAGCTGTATGCCGACGGCCGGGTTGAATCCGAGGTTGTTCGTTTGCCGGAGCCGTTAGCCGAGCTGCAAATAAATACGCACGGCTATTAAGGCCGCTTACCGCTTGCGCCTTTTGCCTCTTGGTTTTTCAATTTCCTTAGCCAAGTACCCGGCTGGATCAACCGGTACGCTGTCGGCGGTTAGAATAGCGCCCAATTCGCTCATCGCTTTGAGATAAACCTTGCGCTTGAAATATACCACGTCTTTAAGCGGTTCCCAGTAATCCACCCAGCGCCAGTCGTCAAATTCCGGTTTGGCGCACTGGTCGAAACGCACATTGGATTCATGCGTTATCAAGCGCAACATGTACCAGATTTGCTTTTGGCCTATGCATAGGGGCAGGGAATTCTTGCGGATATAGCGCTCGGGCAGCTGGTATCTGAGCCAATAGCGGGTACGGCCAAGCACCTGGACATGCTGTTGCTGCAGTCCGGTTTCTTCGCACAATTCCCGATACATCGCGGCTTCTGGGTCTTCATTCGGATTAATCCCGCCTTGCGGGAATTGCCATGAGTTTACACCCATTCGTTTTGCCCAAAACACGCGACCCTCGTCATTGCAAAGGATGATCCCGACATTAGGCCGGTATCCTTTAGAGTCAATCATGTTAAAACCTGTGTCTTTACCTTTCCTAGTTCTTTAATCCCGCTGATGGTAAAATTATAAAGATAGGTCAGTAAGTTAAATTAATGACTGCATTGTTCCATAAATAAAGTGCATACGCCATAGGGCGCAGTTCTTTTTAATTATTCGAGACAGGTCTAACCGTGAGCTTAGCGATTTTTGATTTAGATAACACCCTGATTGCCGATGACAGCGACTACTTATGGGGGCAGTTTCTTGTCGACCAGGGCATCGTCGATAAAGATCGCTATGAAAGTGCCAACGCCAAATTCTACGATGACTACAAACAAGGTACGCTCGATATTGTCGAATTTCTCCGTTTTTCTCTGCAACCTTTGGCGGACAATGACCCCGAGCAACTCTATCAATGGCGGGCGCAATTTATAGAGCAAGCGATCAAGCCCTTGTTGTTAAAACCGGCGCAACAGCTGATCGACAAACATAGAGACCGGGGCGATACCTTGCTGGTCATTACCGCAACCAACCGCTTTGTGACCGAACCGATCGTTCAACTGTACGGCATTGAAAATTTACTGGCGACCACGCCGGAATTTATCGATGGACGCTATACCGGCGGATTTGACGGCATTCCCTGTTTTCGGGAAGGCAAGGTTAAATTGCTTGAAGCATGGCTGGAAAATTCAAACGAAACCATGCAGGACAGCTGGTTTTACAGCGACTCCCACAACGACCTGCCGCTGCTTAAGCTGGTAGATAATCCCGTCGCCGTCGATCCCGATGAAAAACTGAGCGAATTTGCGAGTGCCGCCAATTGGCCGATCATCAGCCTTAGGAACGGCCAATGTCCGACGCATCATTTTCATAAATAAGAAGGTTAAATAGAACACGGATGACGCAGATGAGACGGATTTAAACGGATTTTATTTTTAAACCATGAAGAACATGAAAAGCATGAAGGATTTAAGTCTTCATGTCCTTCATGCTCTTCGTGGTAATTGCTTATATTAAATTATGCATATTCGTTAATCCGCCTTATCCGTGTTCTATTATGAAATTTGCAAACTTACTCGTCACCCACAACCGAGCCTATGACTACCATGACTTTTCCAACCATTGAATCTTTCGTCGGCAACACACCTCTGGTCAGGTTGCAACGTTTGCCCGGCAATACCGGCAATACCGGCAATACCATCCTGGTTAAGCTGGAAGGCAATAACCCGGCCGGTTCGGTCAAAGACCGGCCTGCACTGAGCATGATTAAACATGCAGAATTAAGAGGCGAGATCAAACCCGGCGACCGGCTGATTGAAGCGACCAGCGGCAATACCGGCATTGCGTTGGCGATGGCGGCGGCGATCAAAGGCTATAAAATGACCTTGATCATGCCGGATAACATGAGCGAAGAACGCCGGGCTTCGATGAAAGCCTATGGCGCCGAAATTATCCTGACGCCTGCCGCAGGCAGCATGGAAGCGGCGATTGATCTGGCCAGGGAAATGGAAGCGGCGGGACAGGGCAGGGTGCTGGATCAGTTTTCAAATCCCGATAATCCGCGCGCCCATTATGAAGGCACCGGGCCTGAGATATGGCGCGATACCCGTGGACAAATAACCCATTTCGTCAGTTCCATGGGCACGACCGGCACGATCATGGGGACTTCAAAATTCCTGAAGGAACAGAATGCCGGTATCCAGATTATCGGCGTGCAGCCGGAAGGCGAGTCCAAGATCCCCGGCATCCGGCGCTGGCCTAAGGAATATTTGCCGAAAATCTACATGGCTGACCGGGTTGACCGGATTATCGACGTCGATCAGGAATCGGCTGAAAACGTCACCCGCGCGTTGGCCGCAAAAGAGGGCATTTTTGCCGGTGTTTCATCCGGCGGCGCTGTTCATGCGGCCTTGAACTTGTCGGAAGAAGTTGAGAATGCGGTAATTGTGGTGATCATCTGCGATCGGGGCGACCGGTATTTGTCTACGGGTATTTTTCCCGGCTAATGAAAGCCGGTCGCCCTTATTATCATTCCCACGCTCCGTCGTGGGAATGCAGTCTTTGACGCTCCAGCACCGCGTTGAGCCAAGTTAATGTGGGCGCGCTTTGCCAAGATGATCTGGGTCATCATCGCTGTTTCAACAACACCGATTGCCTACGCACTGGACAGCGTATCGCTAAATGTCGGCACTCTCGCAGGCGATCAATGGCAATTGGAAGGCGTCAATATCGCCTTGACCGACCTGCCGCAAAGCCCGCAAAAACTGGCGTTAACGATCAAGCGGTTAACCCTGCCCAAGCCTTTCAACGACCTCAATCTGGTCAATATCCGCTGTACTTCATTCACCTGGCAAAACAAGGAACTGTTGTGCGAACAAGGCAGAGCCCAGATGCGTTCAAAACGCTGGCAATCGCCGGCCGCCAACTTTTCTTTTCATGTCACCGAAAAGCGCAGTTCGTTCAAGTTAAGCGATTTGCATCTGGCCGGCGGAACCGTTGCGGTTGATGGCGAAGAGCGGGGCGAGCTGTGGCAGTTGCAGATTGACGCCAAAACTGTCGACGGCAAGTTGATTCAACAGCTATTGCCGCAGGATCGGTTCAAACTGAAAACCGGTAAAGTCGATATTAAGTTACATGCATCCGGCAGTCATGCCCAGGTGCATGAGTTTACCCTAACAACCGGACTTAAGGATTTGACCGGGCAGACCAAAGACGGGAAGTTTGCCGCCGAGGCATTGGCATTGCAGTCAACTTTGAATGCTCAAAACAATAACGGCTTGTGGCAATGGCAAAGTCATTTCGATGTGAACGGCGGTGCGTTATATGTCGAACCCCTGTATATGGAGGCGGCCGGACAAACTATAGTTTTGGATGCGCAGGGCGATTGGGACGCATCGAAGCAACGCGTCGGAATTGATGTCGCCAGTTACCGGCATGAAAAAGTCGGGATGTTAAGCGGCAGCGCAATCGTTCGGTATGGTAACGGCGTAAATATTGAAAAGGCCGAACTCTCGTTGAACAGCGGTAACTTGCAGGACTTGTCCGCAATTTACCTGAAACCGTTTTTTGAACAGACTGTACTGCAAGGCGTCTCGCTCGCAGGCCGTTTAAAAGCCGATTTTTCCATTAATCAACAATCCTTAACCGCCTTGTCGGCACGCTTTGATAGCCTCGACATTATTGATGCTACAGGGCGTGGCGAGGTTCAGGGCGGCGTCGGCACACTTAACTGGGCGAATGACGAAGCCTTTAACAAGCCATCGGAATTGGCCTGGAAACACTTGCAACTGCGCGCCTTGCCGATAGGCCCGGCCAGTCTCTCGTTTCTGAGCCGGGGCGACAGCATCCGGCTGTTAAAAAAGACCCAGCTGCCTTTTTTGGGCGGCGAAATCGCCATCAATCAATTCAGTTGGCAGGCAAAAAAACAACAGGAAGCCGAGGTGTCGTTTGAAGGCGATTCAAGCGGCTTATCGCTTGAACAACTGTCCTTGGCCCTAAACTGGACGCCCTTGTCGGGTACCATCAGCGGACACATTCCCCGAGTCGAATACAGCAATAAAACCCTGAGTCTGGGCGGCGAATTGATCGTCAAGGTTTTTGACGGTGAAGTTAAGGTCAGTAACCTGGCCTCTTCGGGATTGTTTACCGATTTCCCCAAGTTTTTCTGCGATGTGGAAATTAACAACCTGGATCTGGATCAGCTGACCGGCAAATTTGAATTCGGCGGCATTACCGGCAAGCTATCGGGATACGTCCGGCAGCTGTACATGGAAAACTGGCATCCGGTCAGTTTTTTTGCTTGGCTGGGTACGCCGGAAAACGATGATTCACGGCACAGGATCAGCCAAAAAGCGGTCAAAAATATCGCCAGTATCGGCGGCGGTGGCGCCTCGGATATTCTGTCCAGAAGCTTTTTAAGTTTTTTTGAAACTTTCGGCTACGACAAGCTGGGTCTGGGCTGTTATTTACATGACGGCGTGTGCCAGTTGATGGGCGTGGAGGCAAGGGAATCAGGCTATGCCATTATCACCGGCGGCGGCCTGCCCAGGATCGAGGTGCTCGGCTATAATTCCCGCGTTGACTGGAACGTGTTGATGGAGCGATTAGAGCGTATTTCGTCATCGGACGAAGTCATCATTGAATAAGGTCTGTTATTTGAGCCCGGCAAAATATCAAGAAGGACACGAATAAATTTTCGGCTGCTCAGTTAGCTACGTGCTACGGGAAACGATTTGCTTGCGTGTTAAAAGATCTTTGAATATCTACATAAAGTCATAGCGTTATGAACATGAGAAAAACGGCAAAAATAAAGCCCCATTATAACCAGGGTGAATCCTTGTCGCCCTGGCGGGAGTCGCTGAATGACATTATTTTTGGTTCTGAAACGCGCAAGGGAAAAGCGTTCGATACCGTTTTGAGCGTTTGCATTATACTCAGCGTGTCGGTCGTGATGCTGGAGAGCATTGATGCGATACACCAGCAGTACACCCGGATATTGGATAGCGCCGAATGGATTTTTACCGTGTTATTTACCGTTGAATACGGCCTGCGCCTGATCAGCGTGCGAAGACCCTGGCTCTATGCTAAAAGTTTTTTCGGGATGGTGGATTTGTTGGCGATTTTACCGACTTACTTGATTGTCCTGATTCCCGGCGGACAGGGGCTAATGGCCATACGCGTACTGCGGTTGCTTAGGATTTTTCGTATTTTCAAATTATCGGAATACTTAGCCGAAGCTCATATTATGGTGGAGGCATTAACCAAAAGCGCCCGCAAGATAACAGTGTTTCTGTATGCCATTTTAATGTTGGTGGTTGTTTTCGGTTCGCTGATGTATGTGGTCGAAAGCGGCGAGGCCGGTTTCACCAGTATTCCGGTGTCGATTTATTGGGCCGTTGTGACTTTGACTACGGTCGGTTATGGCGACATTTCCCCGCAAACGCCGTTAGGCCAGTTGCTGGCGTCCACCATCATGATTGTCGGCTACGGAATTATTGCCGTGCCGACCGGCATCTATAGCGCCGAATTGATTAAGACCTATAGCCGGGGAAAAATAAGAAACGATGCCTGCCCTGATTGTGGAGAAACCGGGCACGATTTCGATGCGGCGTTTTGCAAATATTGCGGTCATCAGTTGGATGACTTTTGACGGCAAATAATATTACTCAGGTTATTTCGTCAGCGGAAAAAAGCGCGCTGCCCGGCCGCGCAACTAACTTTATTGGAACGGGCTAAGGAAATATCAGACTCTCTTTACAAAACAGACTCTGATTTAAACGAGATATTTTTGATGTCTGGCGTAGACAAAATTATGTTCCAGGCGCGTCCTGTTTTCAGTCGGCGCAATCAAGCTTCCAAATAGCTGTGTTCAAAAAAATCACTATCAATCGTAAGGATTAGTTTGACGCCAAGGCTGTAGGGGATAAAATCACTGTGAAGGCTTATCAACTTGCCGTAAGCTATCGGATGGGTTTACATTTAATTTATTGAGGGGGGTTATTATGAAAGGCGACAAGAAAATTCTGGAAATTCTCAACGGCCTGCTCGCCGGAGAGCTGAGCGCATCAGATCAGTACCTGATCCATGGCGAGATGTACGCCGATTTCGGCCTAAACCATTTGTCCGAAAAAAGCCTGCACGAGTCGGAGCATGAACGACTGCACGCCCGCGCCTTGATTCAACGCATTCTGTTTCTCGAAGGCAAGCCCAACTTAGTTAAACGCGAGGTTTTGACTATCGGCGGCACGGTGCCGGAAATGCTGAAAGCCGATCTGGACGTTGAATATCATGTCGTTGGCGAACTGAAGAAAGCCATCGCCGCTTGCGAAAAAGCCGGAGATTATGTGACCCGGGAGATGCTGGTCGTGCAACTGGACGATACGGAAATGGATCATGCTTATTGGTTAGAGCGGCAATTGCAGCTGATCAGCCTGGTGGGTCTGGAAAATTATCAGCAAAGTCAAATGAAACCGGGCATTTAAGAGCGAGGACTGCAACATGAAAGGCAATAAAAAAATCATCGAAATTCTCAACAAGGTGCTCAAAAACGAGCTGACCTCGATCAACCAGTATTTCCTGCATGCCCGTATGTTCCGTAACTGGGGGCTGGAAAAACTTAACGACTATCAGTACAAGCAATCAATTCGAGTGATGAAGGAAGCCGATGAACTGATTGAGCGCATCCTGTTTTTGGAAGGCCTGCCCAATCTGCAAAATCTCGGCAAGCTGTTGATCGGTGAAAATGTCGTCGAATGTTTAAACGGCGATTTGGAATACGAAAAAAATGTGCAGCGGCCGCTGTTAGTAGAAGCCGTGGCATTATGCGAGGAATTGCAGGATTACGTCAGCCGCGATTTGCTGACGGAATTACTGGAACAATGCGAACAAGCCATCGATTGGCTGGAAACCCAGAAATCGCTGATAAAGGATGTCACCCTGCCTAATTATTTACAGTCACATATATAGCTGGGTGACGTAGATATTAATGCGATATGCCTAATAGCCGCAACCTATGTTGCGGTTTTTATCATTAAAACAAAAGAGGTATTGACAGACGCTGAGAACTAAATGAGAATGCTTCTTGATAATTGCATGTTGTTGCACTATAGAGGAGTTCATTTCATGTATATATGCGTTTGCCAAGCAGTGACGGATCGGGAGATTCATCAAGCCGCCAAAAACGGAGCCAAAACACTCAGGGATTTACGCCGCGATTTGGGAGTGAGTATCGACTGCGGCCTTTGCGCCAGTTGCGCGCGCAAGTGTCTAAAAGCCGCCAACGAGGATTTTCTGGAAAATCTGCAAACAGAAGGCAATTAACCCCATCGAAAAAGGGCATTGTTAATTAAGTATAGCGTCCAGTTCGCCATTCCATTTCAACATCAAAAGCATGACAGAATATTTCAGCATGTCTTGGCTTTTGCTATAGCATTTAGACTTTCGGCGTAACCGAGCAAGAAAATGTCTGAACAAGCTGTTATATCCTTCTACCGTATAGGTTTCGGCTTTTGATTGACTATGCAACTCCTTCGGAACGATTCTCATACGGGCTCCAGTAGTCACTCATAACCTGGGTTATGTCTTTATTTTTAACGGCGTCCCATAGCTTTCGCCCTGTTTCTGTGTCGCGGGAACCCACTTCGCAGTGGAGAAATCGTTTCCCATTTCGATCAACAGCAATCCAGATCCAGCAATAGTTTTTTTGGAACCAATGTAGGCATGCATCTCATCCATTTCGACGACATCAACACCCGCAGCAGAGCGAATTGACTCAATTGACTCGCCGTGCGCCTTGATCCAGTTATATACAGCAACATGACTGCATTTCAGAAACCGGCCAATTGAACGAAAACCAAGCCCTTCAAGGTAAAGCTGGAGAGCTTGCCGTTTGATGGCAGGACTGATTCCTAAATAGCTGACAGTATGTCTATAGCCGCATGATTTGCACTTATACCGCTGTCTTTCTTTTATAATGCCATCTTTAGTACAGTCAACTGAACCACATTTTGGGCAATTCATACATAGCTCCCATTCAATGTAAATTGAATAAGTATAGACTATATTATTTTAACAATGTCAATCTCCTTTTGGGTATGGCGTCTTTTTAGTAAATAAACGCCATTTTCGATTCCAATCTAATGGCAGTTATGTTTACGGGCTATATCGGGATAGAGGTACTAAAAATCTGATTATTATCACAAAAATTTGATTACCCTTACAAAGGCATGGACATTGAACATGTTGGAAGGCAAAATCTCGCTTTAGTCGGCTTACTTGCAAAGCTAGATTAATTTCCAGTGATTTAGAGGCCAGAAATCCGCAATACCAATATCCACACCAGCGAGCAGCCAAATATAACAATGCAGGACAGAATATCAATCCAATTGATTAATCAAAACCGATGAGGAATGCGGAATGAGGATTGAACGATGATGGAAAGCCCAATGAGAAACAGTGAATGAAAAAACAAGATCAATCCGATCCCATAGCAATATTTGTCTATATTATTGCTACTTAGATTTAACTCATAAGTGCAATCGGCACTAATCGGAAAAGAAAAAGGTTAGCTGATATAGTTTCACGCTTTTTTCAATCCGACCAAAGACGAGAAAGCGCATGAGAAACTATAAACAGCTAAGCCAAGAACAAAGA